>VBDL01000786.1 GCA_005884255.1 Betaproteobacteria bacterium
CTCGATGGGCACGGTGCTCGCGCTCGTCGCGCGCTTCGGCCATGCCGGACTGAGCGAGTTCGAGCAGCACTTCCTCGACGACGAGACCGTGCACTTGCGCGAGCGCGTGAGCATGGTGCTCGACGACGAGGTCGACGCTGCCTACCCGCAGCGCTGGATCGGCAAGGTCAGCGTGTTCACGCATGACGGCCGCACGCTGCACGGCCGCGTCGACGAGCCCAAGGGCGACCCGGGCAACACGCTGACGCGCACCGAGCTGCGCGACAAGGCGCTGCGCCTGGCTGCCTTTTCGGGTGGCGCGAGCGCGGCGGAGATGAACACCGCGCTCGATCGCATCTGGTCGATGGCCGATTGCGAGCGCGTGCCGCGGCTGCTGCCATGAACACGGTGCTTGCGGCCCGCTCGCTGCTCTTCGTGCCCGGCCACCAGCCGGAGCGCTACGCCAAGGCCCTGGCCAGCGGCGCGGATGCGGTGATCGTCGATCTCGAAGACGCCGTGCCGGCGACAGACAAGGCCGCGGCTGCGCAGGCGCTGCGCGATGCGTGGTCCACGCTGGATGCCTCGCGCGTGCTGATTCGCATCAATCCGCGCGGCACGCGCTGGCACGACGCCGACATCGCGCTGTGCGCCGCGTTGCACCCCGCGGCCGTGGTCGTGCCCAAGGCCGAGCACCCCGATGACTTGCTGGAGATCGCGCTGCACGCGCGCTGCGGCGAGCGCGGCGTGCTGGCGCTGATCGAAAGCGCGCGCGGCTTCGCGAATGTGCGGGCCATCGCCGCGTGCCCCGCGGTGGGCCGGCTGCTGCTCGGCCACATCGATCTTCAAGCCTAGCTCGGATTGCGCTGCGATGCGGAGGATCGTGAGCTCGACGGCGTGCGCTTCGAGCTCGCGCTGGCGTCGCGGCTGGCGGGGTT
>VBDL01000787.1:0-1576 GCA_005884255.1 Betaproteobacteria bacterium
CATCCTCGGTGCCCTGTGCTATGCCTCGGAGGGCATCGTCGGGGCCTTGTACTCGCAGATTCAGCGCGGCTTGCTGCAGGCCCTACCGTTCAACAAGGAAGCGCTGGTGTTCTTCGAAGTGCACGTCCATGTCGACGACGGGCACGCCGACCAGCTCGAGTCCATCCTGCTGCCGATGTTGCGCACGCAGCACGACATGCAAATCGTCGAATTGGCGATCAACGATGCGCTCTACGCCCGCTGCCGCTTCTTCGACGGTGTGCTGCGCGCCGCCGAAGGCGCCTGAGGACGCGACGATGGCCTCGCCGCCCGCCTGGTTGCATGGACTGTTTGCCGTCCTTCCGACGCCGATGCTGGCGGACGGAAGCCTGGATCTGGAGAGCCTGGATCGCGTGGTCGACCACTACCTCGCCGGCGGCGCGACCGGACTGGTGCCGGCCAGCATTGCCGGCGAAGGCGATCTGCTCGACAAGGCCGAGCGCCGGCTGGTGATCGGGCGCGTGGTCCGCCGCTCGGCTGGACGCGCGCCGATCGTGGTCGGCGTGCTCGATGACGACATCGAGAGCGCGCTCGCGCAAGCCCGCATCGCGGCCCGCTGTGGCGCCAGCGGGCTGCTCGTCAAGCCGCCGACCCGCGGCGCGCAGACGGTGCTCGCGCACATTCGCGCGATCGCACGGTCGCTGCATCTGCCCATCATCCTGCTCGACAACCCGAAGTTCGGCGCCGCACTGCCAGCGGGCCTCGTTCGAACCCTGGTCGACACCGTGCCCGAGGTGTGCGGCATCAAGCTGGAGGAAGAGCCCACGGCCGCCAAGATGGCGAAAGTGCGGGCGCTGCTGGGGCAGCGCATCCGGATCTTCGGAGGCCTGGGCGGCGCCAACTGCCTGCCCGAGCTCGAGCGCGGCGCCGACGGGTTCTTTACCGGGCACCCCCAACCGCATCACCTGGTGGCGGCCCTGGCCTGCTTCCGCCAGGGCGACCGGGCCGGCGCAGCCGCCGCCTACGAGGCTCTGCTGCCCGTGGCCACACGGGAGCGCGAGCATCCCGCAACCATGATCGGCCAGCGCAAGGCGATCCTGCACGAACTTGGGGTGCTCCTCGATGCCGCTGTCAGAAAAGAAGACTGGCAAGGGCGGCCCCGCCGCGCCTAGACTGTATGCATCGACTGATGCGTGCCGTCCGAGTACGCACGGCGGGCATCTCGAAGATTCAGGGAGAGATGAAATGTATGGTCTGGTCAACCAAGCGCTCGAGGACTTCGTCAGGCAGGGGTTCGGCGACGCAGCCTGGAACACGATTCGCGACGGCGCCGGCGTCAGCCAGGACATGTTCGTCTCGATGGACAGCTACCCGGACTACGTCACGTACAAGCTCGTTGGGGTTGCCGCCGAGGTGCTGGGCCTGGATGCCGCGCAGATTCTGGAGCGCTTCGGCGAGCACTGGGTGCTCTACACGGCGCAAGCGGGCTACGGCGAGATGCTCGCGATGTTCGGGTCGGATCTTCGGGCGTTCCTGTTCAACTTGGACAACCTGCACAGCCATGTGGCGATGACATTCCCCGATCTGCGGCCGCCAT
>VBDL01000787.1:1595-2147 GCA_005884255.1 Betaproteobacteria bacterium
AGCAGATCGACGGCACGGACTCGCTGCTGCTGCACTACCACAGCGAGCGAACCGGGTTGGCCCCGATGGTGGTCGGGCTGCTGAAGGGCCTGGGGAAGCGGTTTTCGCAGGACATCAGCATTCGGCAGACGGCCCATTGCGGGCCGGACGACCACGACGTCTTCCGCATCGACTACATCGCGGCGGGCGCATCGCCCAAGCAGTGATGCCCACCCCTGCACTGAACCTGTCGCCCTCGCAGTTCGCTGCCGCATTCCCGTTTCACATCGTTCTCGACTCGCAGCTGCGCGTGCTGCAGAGCGGCTCGGTACTGAGACGGCTGCGCCCAGGGCTGAGCGAGGGCACAGGTCTCGGTGAGCACTTCGTCGTCCAGCGGCCCGTCCTGCAGCGCATGGATTTCGATGCGATCCGTCAGCACGCCAAATCGCTGTTCGTGTTGCAGCATCGGGAAGGACCGCTGCGTCTGCGCGGGGAAATCGTCGCCCAGGATCGGCGGCTGTTCTTCCTGGGCTCGCCCTGGGTCACGGAGATGGCCGACGTCAACCGGATCGG
>VBDL01000785.1 GCA_005884255.1 Betaproteobacteria bacterium
GAGCACGCCCACCGGCGCACCAAAGTCGCGCTCGACCGCCTCGAATGCCGCCGCCACCGCGTCGCGCCGGCCCACGTCCGCCGCGTAGGCGCGCGCCTCGATGCCGCGTTCGGCGAGCCCGGCGACGGCGGGTTGCAGGCGTGCTGCGCTCACGTCGAAACATGCGACGCGCGCGCCTTCGGCGCCGAAGCGTTCCGCGATCGAGAGCCCGATGCCGCGCGCCGCACCGGTGACGACGCAGACGGTGCCCGCGAAGCGCCGGGCCGGCGCAGTGACGGTGTCGTTGTTCATCGAGTGATCGCTCCCTCAGCGCTCGGGCGTTTCAGCCTGCAGCATTGCGCCGGCGCGTTTCAGCGCCGCGATGTCGGCCGCGTCCACGCCCCATTCCGCCAAGACTTCGGCGCTGTGCTGACCGGGTGCGGGCGCGGGCCGGCGCAGGGCAGCCGGCGTGCGGCCGAAACGCGGCGCCGGGCTCGGGTGCTGCACGCCGTCGAACGCGCTGAACACCTTGCGCGCCCGCATGTGCTCGTGAACGGGCGCTTCGTCGAGGTTCAGCACCGGCGAGAAGCAGGCGTCGCGGCCCGCCATCGCCGCGACCCATTCGTCGCGCGTGCGTGTCTTGAAAATCTCGGCGAAACGCTCGCGCAACTGCGGCCACGTCGTGCGGTCGTTCTGCGGCGGCAGTTGGCCCGGGTCCAGTCCCATGCCGGCGGTTAGCGCCTGGTAGAAGCGCCCCTCGATCGCACCGACCGCCACGTAGTTGCCGTCTCGTGTTTCGTAGGTGCCGTAGAACGGCGCGCCGCCGTCGACGATGTTCTCGCCGCGCTCGTCGGTCCATTCGCCCATCTGGCGAAAGGCAGAGAACGCGGACATCAGGTTCGCCACGCCATCGATCATCGCCGCATCGACGACCTGCCCGCGACCGGACACACGTGCCTCGGTCAGCGCAGCCAGTACGCCGACCGCCAGGTACATCGCGCCGCCGCCCAGATCGGCCGCCAGGTTCAGCGGCGGCACCGGCGGCCGGCGGTTCTCGCCGATGCAATGCAGCGCACCGCTGAGCGCGAGGTAGTTGATGTCGTGGCCGACCGCCTGCGCGAGCGGGCCGTCCTGGCCCCAGCCGGTCATGCGCCCGTAGACGAGTCGCGGGTTGATCGCGAGACACTCGTCGGGCCCGAGGCCGAGCCGCTCGGCGACACCGGGGCGAAAGCCCTCGATCAGGATGTCGGCGTGCCGCACCAGCTGCAGCGCCGCCTCAACGGCGAGACGCGACTTCAAGTCGAGTGCGACCGAGCGCTTGTTGCGGTTGTAGAAGTCGAAGCGCGGCGGCACCGGCGTGCCCAGGTCGACCGGCGCGGCACGGTCGATGCGCACGACGTCGGCCCCCATGTCGGCCAGCAGCGCGCCGCAGAACGGCGCCGGGCCGATGGCCGGCAGCTCCAATACATGTACACCGCTCAAGGGTCCCGGCATCGCTGCGCACTCCATTTGGTTCACTACCGTACGACAACCGATTATCCGGATCGCCCGCCGACGCCGGGCTCGGTGTCTTCCCTATCTCGTACACTATCGCACTATCTATATGCTAACCGTTTATTCGGTGCGAAGGGCGTGGCGATGAAGGCAGCCGTTCTCGAGACCCGCGGCCGCGACGGCCTGTTCCTGCGCGACGTGGCGGTGCCCGCGCGCCGCGCCGGCGAGGTGCTGCTGCGCGTCCACGCCGCCGGCCTGAACCGCGTCGACCTCTACATGCGCGACAACGGCGTCGGCATCACCCACAGCCTGCCGATGACGCTGGGCGTGGAGGCGGCCGGCGTCGTCNNNGTCGTCTACTCCAACGCCTTCTGCGGCGCCTGCCGCTACTGCCTGGCTGGGGACCAGCCGCTGTGCCTGCGCGCGCACATCATGGGCGAGCACCGCGACGGCGGATTTGCCGAGTACCTGGTCATGCCCGAGCGCTGCGTGCTGCCGCTACCCGACCACGCCAACCTGGCCGAGGCCGGCGCGCTGCTCGCGGCCTACCTCACCGCGTGGCGCATGCTGTTCGGCAAGCGCGCGCTTCGCCCCGGCGAGACGGTGCTGGTGGCCGGTGTGGGCGGCGGTGTCGCCGTGGCATGCCTGCAGCTCGCACGCCACGCGGGGGCGCGCGTGCTCGTCACTTCGTCGAGCGACACCAAGCTCGAACGCGCCGCGTCGCTCGGCTCGAGCGGCGGCATCAACTACCGGCGCGAGAAGGTCGCCAAGCGCGTCATGGAGCTGACTGGCGGCGAAGGCGTCGACATGGTGATCGACAGCTCCGGCGCGGCCAGCTGGGACGACTCCTTGCGCTCGCTGCGGCGCGGCGGCCGCCTCGTGACCTGCGGCGCGACGACGGGCTCCAATCCACCTGCGGATCTGCAGCGGATCTTCATCCGCCAGCTCGAGGTCTACGGCTCCACTGGCGGCAGCATCGAAGAGTGCCGCCAGCTCATCGCGCTGTTCACCGCAGGCGGCATCAAGCCGGTCATCGACCGGCGCTTTTCGCTGGCCGACCTGCCGGCCGCCTTCGACCGGCTGGAGCGCGGCGAACAGTTCGGCAAGCTCGTCGTGACGATGGCCTGATGCGCCGACACCGCCGCCCGCCGCGATTCACAGCGTCTTGCATTCTGGGCTGACCGGCGGCGCGATCTTGTCGGTCGGCGTGATCGACCTCATCGCGATCTCGCCCTTGCCATCGCCCGCCTTGACTGCCTGCACTACCACCAGCGGGCGGGCCAGCCGCGCACGGAACGCAGGCCAGCTGCTGCGGTCGAGCTGGTCCGGCAGCGCCTGGCCGGCTCGACGCGCGGATGGCCCGGCGGCGCCACCTGCCCCGGCCGCTCGATGCGCAACACCTGCGCGCCCATGTCCGCCAGCATCATCGCGGCGAACGGCCCGGGCGCGAGCCCGGCCATCTCGACGACCTTGATGCCCTTCAGCGGTCCCATCAACGACGCCGCCACCCGCCGCGATTCACAGCGTCTTGCA
>VBDL01000792.1 GCA_005884255.1 Betaproteobacteria bacterium
TTCGTCTACAGCCCCTACCAGCACTTCGCGCTGACCATCGATCGAGACACGTTCGCCGTGCGCTTGCCGCCGGCCGGCGTGAAGACGCTGACCTGGGCCTTTGCCGTCGGCGAGTGCGGGGCCGAGACCTGGAACGGGATCGATGCGCAGAAGGTGGCCGACGCCAACGTCGCGGCCTTCGCGCGCGCCGGCATCGGCTACATCCTCGCCACCGGCGGCGAGGGTGGCGTCTTCACCTGCGGCAGTGACGCCGGCATGGCGGCCTTCATCGCGCGCTATGCGTCGCCGCAGTTGATCGGCATCGACTTCGACATCGAGGCCAGGCAGACGCCGGAGCAGATCGACGCGCTGGTGCAGCGCGCCGTCGCGGCGCGTGCAAAGCATCCGCAGCTGCGCTTCAGCTTCACCTTGCCCACGTTCGCGTCGAGCGACGGCAGCGGGCGCAGCCTCACGAGCCAAGGCGAGCGCGTGCTGAAGGCCATTCGTCGCCATGCGCTGGACGAGTACACGATCAACCTGATGGTGATGGACTACGGCCCGGCGCAGCCGGCGAACTGCGTGGTCAAGGAGGGCGCCTGCGACATGGCCGCATCGGCCGTGCAGGCGGCGCTGAACCTGCACCGCGGCCACGGCGTGCCGCTCCATCGCATCGAGCTGACGCCGATGATCGGCGTCAACGACGTGGTGGCCAACGTCTTCACGCTCGCCGATGCGCGCACGCTGACGCGCTGGGTGCGCGAGCAAGGCCTGGCCGGGCTGCACTTCTGGTCGCTCGATCGCGATGCGCCATGCACCAGGCCGGAGCCGGGTGCGTCGGCCACCTGCAGCGGCGTGGACGCGCCCGCGGGGGCTTTCCATCGCATGTTCGCTCCCTGATACAGGCGAACACATCGGCCGAGGAGGCCGGGGATTGTCCGGAGCCGGCCGGGCTTGGGCGGCGCTACCATGCGCCCCACCCATCCCAGGAGGACAACGATGACACGCCTGCCCACAAGGAAAGCGTTCGCAAGCACCCTCGCGCTGGCAGCCCTGAGCCTGACCCCGCTCGCCGCCTCCGCCAAGACCCTCGTGTACTGCTCCGAGGGCTCGCCCGAGAACTTCTCGCCGGCGCTCAACACCACCGGCACCAGCTTCGACGCGGCCCGCCCGGTGTACGACAAGCTCACCGAATTCCAGCGCGGCTCCACGCAGGTGGAGCCCGGTCTCGCCGAGAGCTGGACGGTATCGCCCGACGGCAAGACCATCACCTTCAAGCTGCGCCACGGCGTGAAGTTCCATTCCGGCGTCAGCGGCTTCAAGCCGACGCGCGACTTCAATGCCGACGACGTGCTGTTCTCGTTCGACCGGCAATGGAAGGCCGACCACCCGTACGCGAAAATCTCGGGCGGCAAGTACGACTACTTCAACGACATGGACATGCCGAAGCTTCTCGAGGCCATCGAGAAGGTCGACGACTACACCGTGCGCATGAAGCTGAAGGAGCCCAACGCGACGATGCTCGCCAACCTGGCGATGGACTTCGCATCGATCGCCTCGGCCGAGTACGCCGACTTCCTCGCCAAGCAGAACAAGAAGGAGCAGTTCGACCAGGCGCCCGTGGGCACCGGCCCGTTCTCCTTCGTCACCTACCAGAAGGACGCGGTGATCCGCTTCAAGGCGAACAAGGAATACTGGGGCGAGAAGGCGCTGGTCGATGACCTGGTATTCGCCATCACGCCGGACCCGACCGCGCGCTACTCCAAGGTCAAGGCCGGCGAGTGCCACTTCATGATCGCGCCGCGGCCGGCCGACCTGGCCGAGATGCAGAAGGACTCAGGCCTGAAGGTCATCAACCAGTCGGGCCTGAACGTGGCCTACTGGGCCTTCAACACGCAGAAGGCCCCGTTCGACAAGAAGGAAGTGCGCCAGGCTTTCAGCATGGCCATCGACAAGGCCGCCATCCTGCGCGACGTGTACCTCGGCGCCGGCCAGCCGGCGAAGAACCTGATCCCGCCGACGCTGTGGTCCTACAACGATGCGGTGAAGGACTACCCGTACGACACCGCCAAGGCCAAGGCGATGCTCGAGAAGGCCGGCGTCAAGACGCCGCTGGAGATCGACCTCTGGTACATGCCGGTGCAGCGCCCGTACAACCCGAACGCCAAGCGCATCGCCGAGATGATGCAGGCCGACCTGGCGAAGATCGGCGTCAACGCCAAGCTCGTGACCTTCGAGTGGGGCGAGTACCGCAAGCGCATGCAGCAGGGCGAGCACATCACCGGCATGCTCGGCTGGACGGGCGACAACGGCGACCCCGACAACTTCTTCTTCCTGCGCAGCTGCGCCGCGGCGCGCCCCGGTGGGCAGAACCTGTCGAAGTGGTGCTTCAAGGCCTACGACGATCGCCTGAACAAGGCCAAGACGCTCACCGACATGAAGGAGCGCGCCAAGCTGTACCAGGAGATGCAGGTCATCGAGCATG
>VBDL01000793.1:0-577 GCA_005884255.1 Betaproteobacteria bacterium
TTCTTCGGTGACTTCGTGCGCGGCACCGGCACGCCGCTCAGCTTCGACTTCAGCGGCGTCAACTTCGACACCGATGTCGCGGCCGCGACGACCACGATGATCGGCAGCGAATCCGTGGCCTCGCTGGTCGATGCCGGCGGCACCGACTTCACCGGCGCCAAGAACAGGGGTGCCAAGATCATCCTCACCACTGGCTGGGAGGATCCGGTGGTGCCGCCGCGCCATGTGATCGAGTACTACGAGAGCGTGGTCGCGGGTGCGGCCTTCGGCGGCGATCTCACGACGGCGCGCAATACCTTCCGCCTGTTCATGATTCCTGGCGGCGGCCATCTCGCCGGCCCCGGCGCGCCCGGGGCCTCGGGCATCGGCAACCCGTTCGGCAATCCGTCGACCGCGCAAGACGCGCAGCACGACGTGATCTCCGCCCTCGAGGCCTGGGTGGAGCAGGGCGTGGCACCGGACGTGATGATCGGTGCCAAGTACGTCAATGACAGCCCCGCCGCCGGCGTGCAGCGGACGCGCCCGCTGTGCCTGTACCCCGGCTTGCCTCGCTACACGGGCAGCGGCGACATGAACG
>VBDL01000793.1:600-1402 GCA_005884255.1 Betaproteobacteria bacterium
CCTACTGACCCGACAACCTGCCGCGATAGCCAGAGGAGAAGAACACGTGACATCCGTAGATGAACCGCGGCGCTTTCGCATGTACATCGGCGGCGAATGGTGCGAAGCCACCGGCGGCCGCTGGTTCGACAGCAGCAACCCGTTCACTGCCAAGGTGTGGGCGCAATTGCCGCAAGCCGGCGAGCGCGACGTCGACCGCGCGGTGCGTGCGGCGCATGCGGCATTCACCGACGGCCCGTGGGCGCAGATGTCGGCCAGCGACCGCGGGCTGCTGCTGCACCGGCTGGCCGATGCAATCGCCGCCAACGCGGAAGAGCTGGCCGACATGGAAGTGCGCGACAACGGCAAGCTGCGCGTCGAAATGCTCGGCCAGATGCGCTATCTGCCGCGCTGGTTCCAGTACTACGGCGGTCTGGCCGACAAGATCGAAGGCCGCGTGCCGCCGATCGACAAGAAGGGCATGCTGCACTACGTGGCCTACGAGCCGCTCGGCGTGGTCGCGGCGATCACGCCGTGGAACTCGCCGCTGCTGCTCACGGCCTGGAAGCTGGCGCCCGCGCTGGCGGCCGGCAACACGGTAGTCGTCAAGCCATCGGAGCATGCATCGGTCTCGATGCTGGCGCTGGCGCGCCTTTTCCACGAGGTGGGCTTCCCGCCGGGCGTGCTCAACGTCGTCACCGGCTTCGGCGCGGAGGCCGGCGAGCCACTGGTGGATCATCCGCTGGTCGCGCGCATCGCCTTCACCGGCGGCAACGTCGGTGGGCAGAAGATCGCTCAGGCCGCGGCGCGCGACTTCAAGCGC
>VBDL01000793.1:1530-2298 GCA_005884255.1 Betaproteobacteria bacterium
CACGATCTCTTCGTCGAACGCCTCGTGGCCGCGATGAAGCAAGCGCGCCTCGGTGACCCGAACAGCGCGGACACCGACGTCGCGCCGATCGCCACCGAGGGGCAGCTCGCGCGCGTGCTCCACTACATCGACGTGGCGCGCAGCGAGGGCGCGCGCTGCGTGCTCGGCGGCCGGCGCGCCGATCGGCCGGAGTGCGGCGACGGATGGTTCGTCGAGCCCACGATCTTCGTCGACGTTCACAACCGCATGCGCATTGCGCAGGAGGAAGTGTTCGGGCCGGTGCTCGCGGTGATCCCCTTCGATACCGACGACGAAGCCGTGGCGCTGGCCAACGACACGCCGTTCGGCCTCGCCGCCGGCGTGTGGACCACCGACATGGCGCGCGCCCTCTCGATGCCGCGCAGGCTGAAGGCGGGCACCGTGTGGGTCAACGCCTACCGCGTGGTTAGCTATCTCGCACCGTTCGGCGGCTTCAAGGAGTCGGGCATCGGGCGCGAGAACGGCATCGCGGCGATCCATGAGTACCTCGAGTCGAAGAGCGTGTTCATCCAGCCGCGGCCGGCGATCTCCAATCCCTTCACGCTGCAATGAACGCGACCCTCGCGCACTGCCTGCACGCGCATGCGCAGCGCCGCGGCGCAGCGCCGGCGTTGCGCGCCAAACAGCTCGGCATCTGGCAGACCTGGAGCTGGAACGAGCTGGCCACGCTGACGCGCCACATCGCCTGCGGCCTCGCGGAAGCAGGTCTGCAGCGCGGCGACACGATCG
>VBDL01000793.1:2324-4096 GCA_005884255.1 Betaproteobacteria bacterium
GCTCGGCGCCGTCGCGCTGCCGCTGTGCACGTCGGGGAGCATCGAAGAACTGGCGTTTGCGCTTGACGCGGCATCCGTGCGCCGCGCCTTCGCTGAGGACCAGGAACAGGTCGACAAGCTGCTCGCCTGCCGCGACCGAGGTGCGCGGCCCGCGGTCTTGTGGTTCGACCGGCCGCGCGGCTTGCGCCACTATCGCGACGCGGGACTAGAGTCTCTCGGAACGCTGATTGACGCGGGCCGCCGGCGCGACCACCGCGACCCCGGCTTCTTCGACGCGCGGTTGGCGCAGGGCCAGGCCGACGACGCGGCAGCCCGCTTCGTCGAGCGCAACGCCGATGGCGACTTGCGGCTGGTGACGCTGAGCCATCGGCAACTGCTGCAGCGGGCGCAGACTGCAGCGCGGGCCGCGGCACTGCGCCACCGCGACGAGGTGCTCGCGTGCCTGTCGCCTGCCTCGCTGGCGCATAGCGCCGCCGGCGCCGCGCAGTGGCTGGTCTGCGGCTATGTGCTGAGCTGCCCGGAATCGCCCGAGACGGTGCCGACCGACCTGAGGGAGATCGGCCCGACCTACTACGCCGCTTCGCCGCATCTGCTGCAGGCGCAGTTCGCCGAACTGCAGGAGCGCATGCACGAGGCAGGCGCGCTGCGGCGCCGCCTCTTCGAGCGCTTCCCGGGCCGCACGCCACCCGCGCTCGGTGGCTTGCGCGGCGCGGCATGGCGGCTGCTGATCGGCGCGCCGCTGCGCAACGCAATAGGGCTGTCGCGCGTGCGTGCTGCCCATCTGCTGGGCGATTCGCTGCACGGCGACGTGCAAGCGTTCTACCGCGCGCTGCGTCTCGAGTTCACTCCGCTGACCGATGTGCCGCAAGGCGGCGGAGCCGCTTGATGGAAGGCAGTGTCGTCCTCGGCACGGCAGCGCCGGCGAGCGCCGTGCAGGCACGCCGCGTCGGCGACGTGATCCTCGACGTTCAGAACATATCGTTGAGCTTCGGCGGCGTGAAGGCGCTCACCGACATCAGCTTCAACGTGCGCGAGCACGAGGTTCGCGCCATCATCGGCCCCAACGGCGCGGGCAAGAGCTCGATGCTCAACTGCATCAACGGCGTGTACCAGCCGCAGCAAGGCGTCATCACCTTCCGCGGCCAGACTTTCCGCCACATGAACTCGCGCCAGGTCGCCGAGATGGGCGTGGCGCGCACGTTCCAGAACCTGGCGCTGTTCAAGGGCATGAGCGTGCTCGACAACATCATGACCGGGCGCAACCTGCGCATGAAGAGCAATCTCTTCCTGCAAGCCTTGCGCTTCGGGCCGGCTGAGCGCGAGGAGATCGCGCAGCGCGAAGCGGTGGAGCGCATCATCGACTTCCTCGAGATCCAGGCCTTTCGCAAGACGCCGGTCGGGCGCCTGCCCTATGGCCTTCAAAAGCGCGTCGACCTCGGCCGCGCGCTGGCGATGGAGCCGCAAGTGCTGCTGCTGGATGAGCCGATGGCTGGCATGAACGTCGAGGAAAAGCAGGACATGTGCCGCTTCATCCTCGACGTCAACGACGAGTTCGGCACCACGGTCGTGCTGATCGAGCACGACATGGGTGTCGTGATGGACATCAGCGACCGCGTCGTCGTGCTCGACTACGGCAAGAAGATCGGCGACGGCACGCCCGACGAGGTGCGCCGCAACGAAGACGTGATCAGCGCCTACCTCGGCACCTCTCACTAACAAGGCAGCGCGATGGGCTTCTTCCTCGAAACACTGATCGGCGGCCTGATGACGGG
>VBDL01000794.1 GCA_005884255.1 Betaproteobacteria bacterium
GAACAAGGCCGCGCGCCACAAGAGCCGCCTGGCGGCCAAGGTCAAGGCGCTGGCCGCCTGACAAGCCAAGTCCCAGGTGCAAAGAACAAGGCCCGCGAAAGCGGGCCTTTTCACTTTTCGTCCGGCAACGAGCAGGCCTCGGACACCTGCAGCTCGTTGTCGCGGGCGAAGTTCATCACGAAGTCCCAGGCCATCGGCTCGATGTCCTTCAGCGCCTCGTTGACGATCACGAACTTCACGCCGCCGATCACCCGCGGCACGCAGTACGGCGAGTAGCCGATGAACATGCCCGGTTTGCCGCCCGCGCCGCCGGGGCGAAAGCAGGACGGGCGGAAGGTGCGGCCATCCTTGGTGATGCCCTGTATGAAGACTTCGCGGGGCTTAGGCAATGACATGGCGGGGAGGCAGGGAACCTCGTATTGTGCCCGACCGCTGCTGCGCCGCAGCATGCGGAAAGCCGCAGACCCTTAGAATGGTTTGAGCCGGCACGCGTCACTCGGACGCGGCCGGCCTTCTTTTCTATCGCCACTAGGAGAACCGCACGATGAACGCTCCCGCTG
Source organism: Betaproteobacteria bacterium (assembly GCA_005884255.1). GTDB lineage: Bacteria > Pseudomonadota > Gammaproteobacteria > Burkholderiales > Burkholderiaceae_C > VBDL01. Next base: position 561 of record VBDL01000794.1, read on the forward strand.
CCATGCCCCATGTGATGAACACCTACGGCCGCCTGCCGTTGGCGCTCTCGCATGGCCGAGGCTGCTGGCTGTGGGACACGCAAGGCCGACGTTATCTCGACGGCCTCGGCGGCATCGCGGTGAACACGCTGGGCCACGCCCACCCGAAGCTGGTGCCGGCGCTGCAGGACCAGATCGCCAAGCTCATTCACAGCTCCAACTACTACCAGGTGCCGCTGCAGGAGCAGCTCGCCGCCAAGCTGTGCGAGATCTCGGGCTTGAGCAACGTGTTCTTCTGCAACACCGGACTCGAGGCCAACGAAGGCGCGCTGAAGATCGCGCGGATCATCGTCTACGAGAAGGCCTTCCATGGCCGCTCGATCGCGACCCTCTCGGCCACCGGCAACCCGAAAGTGCAGAAGGGCTTCGAGCCACTGGTCGAGGGCTTCGTGCGCGTGCCGCTGAACGACATCGCCGCGGTCGAGGAAGTGGCACGCACGAACCCCAACGTGGTCGCCGTGTTCCTCGAGGTGATCCAGGGCGAAGGCGGCATCAACCCGACGCGCTGGGAGTACCTGCGCGACGTGCGCCGCGTCTGCGACGAGCGCGGCTGGCTCCTGATGCTCGACGAGGTGCAGTGCGGCATGGGCCGCACCGGCAAGTGGTTCGCGCACCAGTGGGCCGGCATCAAGCCCGACGTGATGCCGCTGGCCAAGGGCCTGGGCTCCGGCGTGCCGGTGGGCGCCATCGTCGTCGGTGACAAGGCCAAGGACGTGCTCGGCCCCGGCAACCACGGCACCACCTTCGGCGGCAACCCGCTGGCCATGCGGGCCGGCGTCGAGACGCTGCACATCATGGAAGAGGAGCGCCTGCTGGAAAACGCGGCCACCGTGGGCGCGCAGCTGAGGGCCGGCCTGGAGCGCGAGCTCGCCGGCGTGAAGGGTGTGAAGGAAATCCGCGGCCAGGGCCTGATGCTCGGCATCGAGCTCGACCGCTCCTGCGGCGAGCTGCTGCAGCGCGCGGCGGAGGCCGGCCTGATGATCAGCATCACCGCCGACAGCGTGATCCGCCTGGTGCCGCCGCTGATCCTCAATGCCGACGAAGCGGCGCAGATCGTCGCCATCCTGTGCCCCTTGATCAAGTCGTTCCTGTCATGAAGCCCGGCATGAGTCTGCTCAAGCACTATCTGCAGTTCAAGGACCTGCGCGCCGAGGAATACGCCTACCTGTTCGAGCGCACGGCGATCATCAAGAAGCGCTTCAAGAACTACGAGAAGTACCAGCCGCTGGTGGACCGCACGCTGGCGATGATCTTCGAGAAGGCGAGCACCGGTGGTGCACCTGACCACCGGCGACAGCCAGCTCGGCCGCGCCGAGCCGGTGGAGGACTCGGCGCGCGTGATCAGCCGCATGGTCGATCTGGTGATGATTCGCACCTTCGAGCAGAGCAAGCTGGAGGGCTTTGCGTCGCAGTCGCGTGTGCCGGTCATCAACGGGCTGACCAACGAGTACCACCCGTGCCAGATCCTCGCGGACGTCTTCACCTTCATCGAGCATCGCGGCTCGATCGAAGGCAAGACCGTGGCCTGCGTCGGCGACGGCAACAACATGGCCAACACCTGGCTGCACCCGGCCGAGGTTCTGGGCTTCACGGTGCACGTGAGCACGCCCAGCGGCTACGGGGTCGACCCCGCGGTGGCCGGCATCTCGAACACGAGCTGCTACAAGGTCTTCAAGGATCCGTTGGAAGCCTGCCGCGGCGCGCACCTGGTGACCACCGACGTGTGGACGAGCATGGGCTACGAGGCGGAGAACGAGGCGCGACGCCAGGCCTTCGCCGACTGGTGCGTCGATGCCGAGATGATGGCCGCAGCGCAGCCCGACGCGCTCTTCATGCACTGCCTGCCGGCTCACCGCGGCGAGGAGGTGCAGGCCGACGTGATCGACGGGCCGCAGTCGGTCGTGTGGGACGAGGCCGAGAACCGCTTGCACGTGCAGAAGGCCTTGATGGAGTACCTGCTGCTGGGCCGCATCGGCTGACGCAGGCGCTTCGAGCCATGAAGCTCGCGCTCATCGCCGATCTGCACGCCAATCGCGAGGCGGTGAGCGCGGTGCTCGATCACGCCCGCGGGCAAGGCGCGCAGCGCTACGCTTTCCTCGGCGACTTCGTCGGCTACGGCGCCGACCCGGCGTGGGTCATCGACGTGGTGCGCGAGCACGTGGCTGCCGGCGCGATCGCCGTGCTGGGCAACCACGATGCCGCGGCGCTGCACGGCCCGGCGACGACGATGCGCGAGGATCCGCGCCGCGCGATCGAATGGACGCGCGCTCAACTCGACGATACGCAGCTTCGCTTCCTCGCGCAGCTGCCGCTGTCGGTGCAGCAAGGCGACACCTTGTTCGTCCACGCCAACACCTTCGACCCGCCGAACTGGGCCTACATCGTCGGCCGCATGGAAGCGGCGCTGTGCCTGCAGGCCACGCCCTGCCGCCTCGTCTTCTGCGGCCACATGCACGACCCGATGCTGTTCCACCTCGACGGTGACGGCGACGTCGGCGAGTTGCGACCCCACGCCGGGGTTGCGATTGCGCTATCGCTGCCAGGCCAGTGGCTGGCCATCACGGGCTCGGCCGGCCAGCCGCGCGACGGTAATCCGGCGGCCTGCTATGCGCTGTACGACGGCGAGCACAACCGTCTGAGCTTCCATCGCGTGCCCTACGACCACGAGCGCGCGGCGGCGAAGATCGTCGCCGCCGGGCTGCCCGAGGCGCTGGCGCAGCGGCTGCGCGAAGGGCTCTGATTCGGCATGGCGAGCGACAACCCCTGCACCCGCTGCGGCGCCTGCTGCGCGAGCTTCCGTGTCGACTTCTCGGTGCAA
>VBDL01000789.1:0-1220 GCA_005884255.1 Betaproteobacteria bacterium
CCACACCCAATCTGCACTGAAGCGCGTGAGGCACTTGCTCATCACCGGCGTCTGCAGCCGCGCCTCGCGCCAGTTGCGCCCGCCGTCGACCGAGACATCGACGCGCGCGATCTTGCCGCGGCCCGACCACGCGAGCCCGCTGATCGCGTGGAAGCCGCGCTGCAGCAGCACCTGCCCGCCCGACGGCGTGGTGATCACGCTCTTCACTTCCTGGATCGACGAGTACTGGCGTTGCCGCCCATCGGGCATCAGGTCGACGTAGTGCAGCGTCTCGTCCTTCGTGCCGTAAGGCGCGTCGCCGAGCTCGATGCGGCGCAGCCACTTGACCCAGCTCACGCCCTGCACGCCGGGCACGACGAGGCGCAGCGGATAGCCGTTCTCCGGGCGCAGCATCTCGCCGTTCTGGCCGTAGGCGACGAGCACCTCGCCGGAGCGCACCAGCTCCATCGGGATCGTGCGCGTCATGCCGGACCCATCACCGCCCTCGGCGAGCACGAAGCGGCCGCGCTGCAGGTCGGCGCCCGCCATCTCGAGCAGCGTGATCAGCGGCACGCCGGTGAACTCGCTGCAGCTGAGCATGCCGTGTGTGTACTGCACCGTGGGCACCGCGACATTGCCCCACTCCATCGCGGTGTTCGCGCCGCATTCGATGAAGTGAAAGCGCGACACGCTGGGCAGGCGCATCAGCTCGTCGACGGTGAGGACCAGCGGGCGCTTGAGCATGCGAGCGTCGCTGCCGTTGAGCATCAACCGGTGTGTGCGCGGGTCGATGTCCCACCAGCCCTGGTGGTGGCGCTCGAAGTGCAGGCCGCTCGGTGTGACGATGCCGAACAGGCCTTGCAGCGGGCAGAACGACACCGAGGCCTGGCGCGTTTGCGTGAGGCCGGGGCTTTGGCGACGCTGCAGAGTGGCCTCGTACTTCGACGGCTTGCCGTAGCCGTCGAGCGCGACCGGCGCGCCGAGGCCGCGCGCTGCTTCCGTCGGCTCGAGGATCGCCGCTTCGCCATCCTCCGCGCGCGCCAGCGTCGCAGCACCGCCGGCCAACGCGGCGGCGAAGGCTTGGCGCAGAAAGCCGCGCCGCGCCTTGGCCGGCAGCCGCGCCATCGCCGCGGTATCGACGAAATGTTCCGGCGCGCGCTGCAGCGCCGCGAGACGATCCATCACAGACCCAGCGCGCGCGCGGGCGCCAGCCGCTGCGAGGGCTCGACGGCGCGCGGATC
>VBDL01000789.1:1277-1951 GCA_005884255.1 Betaproteobacteria bacterium
CGCCGCTTGTCGACGATGCCAGCGCGATAGAGCTGCGACAGGTGCTGCGACATGTTCGGCTGCGTGGTGGCGATGTCGGCCAGCAGCTGGCTCACGCTCTTCTCGCCATGACACAGCGCGCTGATGATCTTCAGCCGCAGCGGCGTGGCCATCACCGAGAACAGCTCGGCGGCGACTTCGTAGACGCGATCGGCGTCGTCGGGGGCGGGAGTTTTGTTCATTGCCATATAAGCAATGATTAATGTAATGAGCCGACACGCGCCGGCCATGAGGGCTTTCACGGGCGGGGCAAACCCGCAGCGCTGGTGTCAGGCCGCGTCGTCGAGTTGCTCGGCGACTTTGCGCGCGGCGCGCAGCAGAAGGGTTTCGTCCAGCTGTGCCTGCGGCGCCAGCTGCTGCACGCGCAGCTCCAGCGCGTCGGGCGCGGCCAGCAGCGCCTGCGCCACCGCCGACAGCGCGCACACCGCCGGGCGCGTGAGCTGCGGCGGCAGCTCACCGGTCTCCAGCACCTGCAGGTGATAGCGCACGCTGGCCACCGCCGACGCCGCCAGGCCCCAGCTTTCGCACAGCGCGGCGCCTAGCGCGTCGTGGCTGACGCCGAAGCCGGTGTGCTCGAGCGATGCGAGCTCGTGGTCGTCCTTCGCGGCGCGCCACATCGAGCGATAGTGCTCCGG
>VBDL01000797.1 GCA_005884255.1 Betaproteobacteria bacterium
ATTCCGGCACCGCCCGGCAAGACGGTGACGCTCGCGCGCGTGCCGGAGAAGCCCGACTCCGGCGTCATCTACGCCCGCCGCGAAGCGCCCGAGCTCGAGCAGCGCGAGGCGGCCGAGGAAGAGGTGGCCGAGCTGCTGTCGCTCGCCGCGCGCGTCGAGGGCATCACCCGCAACGTCGGCATGCATGCGGGCGGCGTGTTGATCGCGCCGGGCAAGATCACCGACTTCTGCCCGCTGTACATGCAGCCCGGCAGCGACAGCGCGGTGAGCCAGTTCGACAAGGACGACGTCGAGGCGATCGGCCTCGTCAAGTTCGACTTCCTCGGGCTCGCGACGCTGACGATTCTCGAGCTCGCGAAGGCGTTCATCGTCGCGCGCCGGCCTCAACACCAGGCCTTCGACTACGACAAGCTGCCGCTGACCGACGCGCGCGTCTACAAGCTCTTCTCCGAAGGCCGCACCGAGTCGGTGTTCCAGTTCGAAAGCGCCGGCATGCAGCGCATGCTGCGCGACGCCAAGCCGAGCCGCATCGAGGACCTGATCGCGCTGAACGCGATGTTCCGCCCCGGGCCGATGGAGAACATCCCGAGCTTCTGCCTGCGCAAGCACGGCAAGGAGGAGGTGAGCTACCCGCATCCGCTGCTCGAGCGCGTGCTCGGCGAGACCTACGGCGTGATGGTCTACCAGGAGCAGGTGATGCAGGCCGCGCAGGTGCTCGGCGGCTACTCGCTCGGCGGCGCCGACCTGCTGCGCCGCGCGATGGGCAAGAAGAAGCCCGAGGAGATGGCCAAGCACCGCGAGATCTTCCGCGAAGGCGCGGCGAAGAAGCAGATCGCCGCCGACGTGGCCGACGAAGTGTTCGACCTGATGGAGAAGTTCGCCGGCTACGGCTTCAACAAGTCGCATGCCGCCGCGTACTCGCTGCTCGCGTACCACACCGCCTACATCAAGGTGCATTGCACGGCCGAGTTCTTCGCCGCCAACATGACGGTGGAGGCGGACGATACCGACAAGCTGCGCGTGCTGATGAACGACGCGAAGAGCTTCGACATCACGCTGCTGCCGCCCGACGTGAACAGCGGCGTGCATCGCTTCGAGCCGGTCTCGGACAAGGCGATCCAGTACGGCCTCGGCGCGATCAAGGGCACGGGCCAGGGCGCGATCGAGGCGATCGTCGCGGCACGCAACGAGAGTGGCCCGTTTCGCAGCCTGTTCGACTTCTGCGCGCGGGTCGACCGCCAGCGCATCAACAAGCGCGTGATCGAGGCGCTGGCCAAGGCCGGCGCCTTCGATGCGCTGCATCCGGACCGCGCGCGCGCGCTGGCCAGCATCGCGCTCGCAATGGACTGGGCCGATACGCAGGCCGCGCACGCCGACCAGGGCGGGCTGTTCGACTTCGGCGACTCGCATGCCGCGTCGACGCAGGAACCCGAGCTGGTGGGCGCCGAAGCGTGGAGCATCAAGGAGCGGCTCACCTTCGAGAAGGCCGCACTCGGCTTCTACCTGTCGGGCCATTTGTTCGACCAGAGCGCCGACGAGGTGCGCCAGTTCGCCAGGCGACGCAACGCCGACATCATCGACAGCCGCGAGCCGCAGCTGCTCGCCGGCATCGTCAGCGACATGCGCGTCGTCAACGGGCAGCGCGGGCGGGTCGCGATCTTCAAGCTCGACGACAAGACCGAGGCGATCGAGGCGGTGGCGCACGAGGAACTGCTCAACGCCAACAAGGACCTGCTGCAGGACGATGAACTGATCATCGTGCAGGGCAAGGTGCAGCCCGATCGCTTCTCCGGCGGCGTGCGGCTGGCGGGTCGAAGTCAACGGCAGCGTGCCGCCGGTGGCCGAGGTGCTGCGCGACTTTCCGAGTCGCCGCATCGCCACCGAACAAAGGTCGCTGACGCAAGGCCTGGCGGTTCGCCTGGTGCTGCAGCGCGAGGCCGCGCGAGCCGAACTCGACCTCGGCGACGAAGGACGATTCTTTCCCAGCGATGCGGCACTCGCACGCTGGTGTGAAGGAAGTCACGGACGGGCCAGCGTCGTTTACGAGTAGTCACCACTGATCTCGTCGCAGGTCGGCAACGTGCACAACGAGTGCGTTGTCGGCAT
>VBDL01000790.1 GCA_005884255.1 Betaproteobacteria bacterium
AGCACACCAGCGCGATGCTGCGCATCAGGAAGTGCATCTTGCGCAGCGCGAAGTAGTGGAACTGAAAGCACAGCTCCGGCGTGATGTACGGGTTGGGCTCCTGCTCATGCGGCAGCACGATGTTCAGCCCGATGCTCTTGCCGCCGATCTCGTGCGCACCGCGGTTGCCGGCTTCCATGATGCCGGGGCCGCCGCCGGTGACGACGTAGATCGGCGCATCGAGCTTGAAGGAGCGCTCGGTCACCAGCGCGGCGAAGCGGCGCGCCTCCTCGTAGTAGTGGCTCATCGCCACGGCGTGCTCGGCCGCGCGCAGCTCGCGCCCATCGCCGTTGCCCTTCGCATCTTGCAGGCGCTGGGCCGCCACGTCGGGCGGCAGGATGCGCGCGCTGCCGAAGATCACGATGGTCGAGTCGATGCCTTGCTCGCGCTGCACGAGCTCCGGTTTCAGCAGCTCGAGCTGCATGCGCACCGGGCGCAGGTCCTCGCGCAGCAGGAAGGCGGTGTCGGTGAAGGCCAGCCGATAGGCGCTCTCGGGCCCCTCGTAGAGCGAGGGCTGTTTGGCGACGACGGCGTCTTGGCGGGCGGTGGGGAAGTTGCGGGCGGTCAGGTCTTGGCGCTTGATGTCCATTTCAGCCTTCGTGGGGCAAACAGCGGCCCTCCAGCTTACGCCTAGTGCTTGCCTGCGCACACCGCGCATTCGGGCTGCCGTGTGATGCGCATCTCGCTCCACTCCATGGTGCGTGCATCGAGCATCTGCAGCCGCCCGGCCAGCGATTGGCCGACGCCCGACAGCAGCTTCAGCGCCTCGGCGGCCTGCACGCAGCCGATGATGCCCACCAGCGGCGCGAACACGCCCATCGTCGCGCAGGCCACCTCCTCGAACGCGGCATCGGGCGGGAAGACGCAGGCATAGCAGGGCGAGGCGGCATCGCGCGGGTCGTACACCGAGATCTGCCCGTCGAAGCCGATCGCGGCGCCCGCGACCAGCGGCTTGCCGTGCCTGACGCACGCGGCGTTCACCGCGTGGCGCGTCTTGAAGTTGTCGCTGCAGTCGATCACCACGTCGGCCTCGGCCACCAGCGTGTCGAGCAGGGCCGCATCGGCGCGCTGCACCAGCGTGCGCACCTGCACCTCGGGGTTGATGGCGGCGATGCTTTGCGCGGCGGACTCCGCCTTCGGTGAGCCGACGCGCGGCGGGTTGTGTGCGATCTGCCGCTGCAGGTTCGTGAGGTCGACCGTGTCATGGTCGACCAGCGTGAGCCGCCCGACACCGGCGGTGCCGAGGTACAGCGCCACCGGCGAGCCGAGCCCGCCGGCACCGATCACCAGCGCGTGGCTCGCGAGCAGCCGCTGCTGGCCTTCGATGCCCAGCTCGTCGAGCAGGATGTGGCGCGAGTAGCGCAGCAGCTGCTCGTCGTTCATGCGACGCTCAGGGAGCGGCCGTTCACTCGTTGTTGTTGGATTCGACCTTGCGCTCGGTCATCGTCTTGCTCACGAGAACCGGCTTGCCCTTCAGGCGATTGAGCGCCTGCACCAGCGGGAAGTCTTCCGCGCTGCCGAACTCGGGCAGCGGCTTCAGCGGTTCCTTGCTCTTGGCGGCCTGCTCCTCGAGCTTCTGGCGCGCTTCCTCGCGCGCCTTCTCGGCGGCCTTGCGCGCAGCAGCGTCAGCCGATTCGCCCTGGTTCTCCAGGTGCTTCTGCAGATCGGCCTCGCGGATGCGCAGCGCGGCGAACACATTGCCTTCGGCGGTTTCGTCGATCATCACGTCGGGCACGATGCCGCGGGCCTGGATCGATTTGCGACAGCGGCTTCACCGTCTGCACCGAGCCCTTGCCGAAGGTCTGGCCGCCCATCACGACGGCACGGTGATGATCCTGCAGCGCACCGGCGACGATCTCGCTGGCCGAGGCCGAGCCTTCGTTGACCAGCACTACCATCGGCACGGTCTTCAACGCGGCCGGCAAGCGCTTGAGCGGATCGCTGCCGCCGCGTCGCATGTAGTTATCGGGCGAGGCCTTGAACGTGGCCTTGGACTCGGCGATCTGGCCGTTGGTGGTGACGACCACCACGTCGCTGGGCAGGAATGCCGCGGCGACCGCGACGGCGCCCTCGAGCAGGCCGCCCGGGTCGTTGCGCAGGTCGAGCACCATGCCCTTCATGTTGGGCTCCTGCTTGTACAGGTCTTCGAGCTTGCGCACGAAGTCGTCGACGGTGCGGTCCTGGAACTGGCTGACGCGGATCCAGCCGTAGCCCGGCTCGATCAGCTTGGCGCGCACGCTTTGCACGCGGATCTCTTCGCGCGTGATGGTCACCGGGAAGCTGCGGCTCTCGCTCTTGCGGAACACCGTGAGCGTCACCTTGGTGCTGGGCTCGCCGCGCATGCGCTTGACGGCCTGGTCCATCGTCAGGCCCTTGACGGCGGCGTCGTCGATCTTGGTGATCAGATCGCCCGCCTTCAGGCCGGCGCGGAAGGCCGGCGAGCCTTCGATCGGGGAGACGATCTTCACCAGGCCGTCTTCCATGCCGATCTCGATGCCCACGCCGACGAAGCGGCCGGTGGTGCCTTCGCGGAATTCCTTGAAACTCTTCTTGTCGAAATATTGGGAGTGCGGATCGAGCCCGGCGACCATGCCGCCGATGGCGTCGGTGATCAGCTTCTTCTCGTCGACCGGCTCGACGTAATCGGTCTTCACCAGGCCGAATACCGCTGCCAGCTGCTGCATCTCTTCCAGCGGAAGCGGTGCGGTGGCGCTGCGTGCAGTGGCTTGCAGCTGCATCGTGGTGAGCGCGCCGGCCACGGCGCCCAAGGCGATCAAGCCGGCTACTTTGAGTTTCGAGCCCATGGCGATGCGGATTCCAACTGCGAGGGGGAAAAAAGGGGCGAGGTAGCCGTGTTCAGTATACGGCTGGGGCGCGCGTTGGAGGCGTGAAGAAGGGCAAAGTTGCACTGCCCGGGCCCTGTTTTCGGGGGATTCGGGCAGTGTGTATTCGCGCGTAGCTGGTCCCTCCGACAGGAATCGAACCTGTATCTGGCGCTTAGGAGGCGCCCGTTCTATCCATTGAAC
>VBDL01000795.1 GCA_005884255.1 Betaproteobacteria bacterium
TCCCATGCAGGGCCAGCCACCTTCCCGCCCACCAGGCTCCATCGATTTCGAACCGACCGATTTCCACAACGCCCGCCGGGCGCTCGACGAGTTGCCGCCGGGCATTCGCGAGGTGGCCCATCTGGCGCCGGGATACTGGGAGCAGCGGCGGCGCAGGCCCGTGGCCTCCGATCGCGCGCTGACGGGTACCGCCATCGACTGGATCATTGCCTTGCCCGCCGCGACGCGGCCGCGTGCACTGTGCGAGAAGTACCCGCGCGTCGTCAACCAGATTGCCGAGACTTGGCGCGACCATGCGCGGACCGCACAAGCGCTGGGGCGCCTGCTGGTCGACGAGCGCGGCGGCCGGCACGGTTTTCCCCCTGACGTCCAGCTTGAGATTCGGCGGCTGCAGGAGCATGCGCAGCAGCTGGCGGGGCAGCGGTAACGCGCTGCATCAACAACGGGCAAGTCAACGAGCACCGCGGCGAATCAAGAGTTTGGCAGGGCCGGCCGGTGGTTGTCCACAAGCTTTTCCCCAGCGGCGGTGGACAAGCCCATGTAGGGGGCTGCAGGCGTCGTACGCGAATCGCACGGGTGTGGCCTTCCCGGCGGGACGCTACGGCCGCGAAGTGGTGGTGACGACCCGGCGAATCAGGACGGCTCGCCGCTCGGTGCCAGCACGAAGGTGTGGCGCAGGTGGCGGGCGCCGTCGCGGCCGCGCTCGAGGTTGACGACCAGCGAGCGGCGCACGCCGAATACGGTGTCCGAGTCGAGGTAGGGATCGCCGTCGATGAAGAGGTGCGTGATCAGCGTCTCGTGCTCCGGCGCCTTGATCATGAAGACCAGCATGTGGCCCACAGGCCCGTCGGTGGGCACCGGGTAGGCCGTCGGCACCACGGCACGAAAGCGTAGGCGCCCTTCGGCATCGGTGCGCAGCTTGGCGCGGCCGCGGCGCTCGCTGCCGAGCTCGGCGCGCTGCACGTCGTACATGCCTTCCTCGTCGGCCTGCCAGACGCGCACATCCGCATTCGCGAGCGGCGTGCCGCTGGTGGATGTGACCAGCACGTCGACCTGCAGCGGCTCGCCCGGTGCGCCGTTGGCGATGTCGGCGCCTTGCGGCAGCGTCGGCGCGTCGTCGACATAGAACGGGCCGAACACCGTCGACTCGGTGACGCCCTCGGGGCACGGATGGTTGAGCGCGACGGTGAGCATCGACACGCCGAGCGTGTCGGACAGCAGGATGAACTCCTGCCGCGTGTCCGTGCACTTCTGTCCGGTCGCGGTGAGAAAGCGGATGCCTTCCATCCACTCGGCCTCGGTGAGCTTCACGTCACGCACGAAGTCGTGCAGGTGAGTCACCAGCGAGCTGAGGATTTCCTTCAGCCGCGGGTTGTCGCAGCGCCCGAAGCTGCGCACGACCGCCTCGGTGATGGTGTGCTCGTCGATGTTGCGCATGGGTTCAGCTCCTCAGCGTGCGTTGCGTGGGAAACAGCGTCCAGCCGCGGCGCTGCTGCAGCCAGCCCCACAGCCCCTGCTTGAAGAACAGCGTGGTGACGATGGCGAGCAGCCCCAGCCCCATCAGGTACCAGCTGCCGTAGTCGCTGAACGCCTTGTTCAGCGCCCAGAAGATGACGGCGCCAACGATCGGCCCTTCGATGCGGCCGATGCCGCCGATCACCACCATGAAGATCGCGAACGCGGTCCAGTTCACGCTGAAGGCCGCATCCGGCGAGATGCGCAGGTGGCCGACGAAATACAGCGCACCGGCCAGCCCGGCGCCGAACGCCGCGACCACGTACACGGCGAGCTTCATGCGCCGCACCGGCACGCCTTGCGACTCGGCGGCCACCTCGTTGTCGCGGATCGCCAGCAACGCCAGCCCCCGCTTGCTGCGCAGGAACAGGTACACCAGCGCGATCGCGCCGACGACGGAGGCCAGCGCGATCCAGAAGGTGAGG
>VBDL01000060.1 GCA_005884255.1 Betaproteobacteria bacterium
CCCTTCCACCACCTGCCGCTGCCGCCCGGCGCCGATGCGGCGATCAAGCGCGCGCAGGAGCAGCAGGTCGAGGCGCTGGTCGAGCGCGAGCGCGTCGATCTGGTGGTGCTCGCGCGCTATATGCAGATCCTGTCGGCCGAGTTCTGCGGTGCCTTGAAGGGCCGCGCGATCAACATCCACCACAGCTTCCTGCCCAGCTTCAAGGGTGCCAAGCCCTACTACCAGGCGCATGCGCGCGGCGTCAAGCTGATCGGCGCGACGGCGCATTACGTGACCGC
>VBDL01000061.1 GCA_005884255.1 Betaproteobacteria bacterium
TGTGTTGAGCCCGACGACGGCGATGCACAACGTGCTGGAGCGCGTGGACATCGTTACCAGCGAAGGCACGCAAACTGCTTGGGTCATTGCAACGAACGTGTATCTGAAGACCGCTCAGGGCTGGCGTCTGGTCGCCCACCACGCGAGCCCGGGCACCGCGGTCGAACTGCCGGAGGTGGGCGACGCGCCCTCGGTATTGCATTGATGCTCGACTACCGTGCGCCGCGCTGGCTGATCGGCGGCAACGCACAGACGATCTGGCCGGCCCTGTTCTCACGACGCCACTCCGGCGCCGCGCCGGCGTACCAGCGCGAGCGCTGGACCACGCCCGACGGCGACTTCATCGACGTGGATTTCCAGCGTGGTTCGCCCGACGCGCCGCTGCTGGTGCTGTTCCACGGCCTGGAAGGCTCGTCGCGCAGCCACTATGCGCAGGCCTTCGCCGAGCGCGCCCGCGAGCTCGGCTGGGGTTACGCGGTGCCGCACTTCCGCGGCTGTTCCGGCGAGATCAACCTGGCGCCGCGCGCCTACCACTCGGGCGACTGGCAGGAGGTGGGCTGGATCCTCGATCGTCTGCGTACCACGCAAGGCGCACCGGTATATGCGGTGGGCGTGTCGCTCGGCGGCAATGCGCTGCTGCGCTGGGCGGAAGAGGCCGGCAACGAGGCCCAGCGCACCGTGCGCGCGGTGGCCGCGGTGTCGTCGCCGCTGGACCTGGCGGCCGGAGGCCACGCCATCGGCCGCGGCTTCAACCGCCTGGTCTACACGCGCATGTTCCTGCGCACGATGAAGCCCAAGGCGTGCGCCAAGCTGTCGCAGCACCCGGGGCTGTTCGACCGCCAACGGCTGCTCGCGGCGCGCGACCTCTACGAGTTCGACAACGTATTCACCGCGCCGCTGCACGGCTTTCGCGACACCGACGACTACTGGACGCGCGCATCGGCCAAGCCGCACCTGCGGCGCATCCGCGTGCCGGCGCTGGCGCTGAACGCGCGCAACGACCCCTTCGTGCCGGCCGGCAGCCTGCCCGGCACGCATGACGTGAGCCCCTACGTCACGCTGTGGCAGCCCGAGCATGGCGGCCATGTCGGCTTCCCACACGGCGCGCCGCCCGGCCATGTGCTGACCTTGCCCGAAGCCGTCACCGGCTGGCTGGGCGCGCAGGGTTGAACTAGGCTTGGGATATGTGCCCCCAAGCTCACTCCGTTCGCTGCCCCCCGAGGGGGCGCTCAGCCTCCTTGAGGCGGCTCGGCGGAGGCTGACATGGACGAGATCGTCAAGGCAGCGCTGAAGAAGTGGCCCAACGTGCCGCACTGCTACGGCTGGCTGGCGCTGGACGCACGCGGCGACTGGTACATGCGCGACGAGCGCATCCAGGCCGCCGGACCGTTTCCGCAGGTCAAGGGCAGCCGCATCACGCATGACAAGCTGATCGGCTTCATCGCGCGCAACTACCTGCACGACGACGCCGGCTGCTGGTTCTTCCAGAACGGCCCGCAGCGCGTCTATGTGGAGCTCGAAGCCGCGCCGTGGGTGTGGCGCGTGCAGGACGACGGCTCGCTGCACAGCCACACCGACCGACCCGCGGCCTACCGCAGCGCCTGGCTCGACGAGCACGGGCGCCTGTTCGTCGACGCCGAGCTTGGGCTCGGCATCGTGCACACGCTGGACATGGAGCCCGCGTCGCGCGCCGTCGAATCCGGCCGCTGGCAGCCACAGGACGTGCGCTTCGCCGAGCTGCCGCAGCGCTTCGGCTACACGCTGCGTCCGGAACACTGACCACCCCCTACGGCCTTCGGCCGCCCCCTCGAAGGGGGCGACACCGGCAGACCGGCAAAGCCGGATCTGCGGTGTCCGCTTGGAGGTGAGGCCCATGTGCTCGCATACGCCGCATCCTCGGTCGCGGATGCGCAAAAGAAAAGCCGGCCTCGCGGGCGGGCTTTATCGCGAACGGGAGCGCCTTACTTGGCTTGGCTCACCATGTAAGCCACGACTTGCTTGATCTCGGCGTCGGAGGCGGAAGAGCCACCCTTCGGCGGCATCGCACCCTTGCCCTTGATCGCGCTGGCGGTCAGCGCATCCACGCCCTGGCTCACGCGCGGCGCCCAGGCCGCCTTGTCGCCCAGCTTCGGCGCGCCGGCCACGCCGGCGGCGTGGCAGGTGGCGCAGGTCTGCGTGTACAGCGCGGGCGCGGCAGCGCCGGCGGCTTCGGTCTTCGCCGCAGCGGGCGCCGCGGCCAGCGCGGCGGCAGCGCTTTGCGCGGCCTGCGCGGTGGCGGCATCGGGCGCGGAGGCAGCTTGCGGCGCTGCGGCCGCCTTGGGCTCGTTGAAGTTCGCGCCGCCCTTGTTGGCCATGAAGACCACCGCGCGGCCGATTTCCAGGTCGCTGAAGTCGCCGCCGCCCTGCGCGCCCATGTTGCCCTTGCCCTTCAGCGCCGAGTTCAGCAGCGCGTCGTAGCCGGCCTTGATGCGCGGCGCCCAGGCCGCGGTGTCACCGAACTTCGGCGCGCCCGCGGCGCCGGTGCCGTGGCAGGCCACGCATTGCGCGGCGAACACCTGCTCGCCGGTCTTCATCGTGGACAGGTCGCTTGCGTCCTTGATCTCGACGTGGCCCACCGGCGCGATGCGCTTGGCCACCGCCTGTTCCTTCATTGCGTCGCTGCCGGCGGAAGGCTTGTCTTCCGAGGCCACGAAGGTCACCAGCAGCACGATCGCGATGATCGGCACGATGAAGGCGAACACGACCGCCATCACCAATTGCTTCGGCGTCTTGATCGGGCCCTCGTGAGGGCCGGCGTGGGGCGTGTCGTCGTCGGGGCGGTGGGCGTCGCTCATGAAGTCCTCGGGTCCAGCGGGAGCAAAACCCGAAGATTATATCCAGGGGGTTTCCCCAGGCTGACCCCGCCATCCTGCGGGGCTCCCTTCGATACCTCAGGGCAGGGCTTGCCGCGCCCGCGCGGATGACTATGCTTGGCATCACGCGATGGCGCGCGAGGACCCCCAATGCCGGCCAACGATCTGCAGGACACCCCCGCCGAAGAGCTGACCGGCAAGGTCGTGTGCATCGAAGACGAGCCTATCAACCTGGCGATCGTCGAAGAGCTGCTCAAGCAGTTCCCCAAGGTGCAGCTGATCACCGCCACCACCGGCGCCGAGGGCGTGCGCCTGGTGCGCGAGCATCGGCCCGACTTCGTGCTGCTGGACATGCACCTGCCCGACACCAGCGGGCTGGAGGTGGTGCGCCAGCTCAACGAGGACATCGCGAGCTGGGGCCTGCGCGTGACCATCCTCACCGGCGACACGCTGACGATGGACATCATCAAGGCACTGAGCCTGGGAGCCTTCGAGTACTGGGTCAAGCCGATCGAGGCGCGCGTGCTGGAGTCGGGGCTGCGGCGCGCGCTGACCGCGCGCAAGGCCCACCCCGGACGGCGCTTTCCGCATTGAACGCGGCCGAAAGCCAGGGTGACAAGCCGCAGAAGATGGATACAAATTGGATACAAATCAGCCGCCGCCGCAGCCGCCGGCATAAGCTGTCCATCGGGATCCTAGAAGGAGCTGAGCATGAACGACACGACTCAAGCCACGGGTGACAACAGCGCCGGCCTCGCGCCGCAGCGCGACAAGGTGATGGCCGACCTGCGCACCCTGATTGCCGACGCCGAAGAGCTGCTGCGCGCCACCGCCGGGCAGACCGGGAACGGCGCATCGGCGTTGCGCGACAAGGTCAGCGCCACGCTGGAGCGCGCGAAGGTCAGCCTGGCCGACACGCAGGCCGAGGCGCTGGCGCGGGCCAAGGCGGCCGGCCAGGCCGCCGACCGCTATGTGCACGACAACCCCTGGACGGCGGTGGGCGCCGCGGCGGGGGTCGGGCTGCTGATCGGCTTGCTGCTGTCGCGGCGTTGAGCACATCCGGCTCCGCGAGCGGCGTGGTCGGCGCGGTGCGCCGTCTGCTCGGCACCTTGCTGGCGCTGGCGCAGACGCGCCTGGAGCTGCTGTCGGTGGAGCTGCGGCACGAGGAGCTGCGGCTGTTCGACGCCCTCGTGCTGGGGGTGCTGGCGTGCGTGCTGCTCGGCGCCGGCGCGGTATTGCTGGCGATCTTCATCACCGCGCTGTTCTGGCAGGAGCATCGTCTGCTGACCTTGATCGTGCTGACGCTGGTCTTCGTTGGCGCCGGTGCCGGCGCACTGGTGCTGGCGCGCCGCCGCCTGCAGCACGGGACGCCCTTTGCGGCCAGCCTGGCCGAGCTGTCGGCCGATCGCGATGCCGCGCATGCGCCCGACACCGCAGAACCATGAGCCCGCCAATGACACATTCGTCGCTCGACGCGCGCCGGCGGGAGTTGCTGTTGCGCAGCGCCGAGCTGCGAGTGCACGTCACGTGGCAGGCGGCCGAGTTGGCGCGCGCCGCGGCACCCGTGTTCGCGGTGGCCGATGGTGCGCTGGCCGGCGGCCGCTGGCTCCAGCGGCACCCGCTGGCCGTGGCGGCGCTGCTCGCGCTGGTCGCCGTGAAACGCCCACGCGCGGCCCTGCGCTGGGGCCTGCGGGCCCTGGGCGCATGGCGCTGGCTGCGGCTCTTGCGGGTGTGGCTGAGACCTACTGCTTGACCGCCGACTTGTCCGGGTTGTCCGCCGGGTTGATGTAGTTCAGGTCGAACGGGCCTTCGCCGTGCGCTTGCACGACGGTGGGCGACTTCGTGAACGCGTAGTGCGGTGTCTTGCCCGGCAGGTAGTGGAAGGCGCCGGCTTTCAGCGCGTGCGCCTTGCCCATCTCCATCTTTTCACCCATGCCGAGATACAGCGCACCGGAGATCACGGTGATGTTCTCGGCTTGCGTGTGCGTGTGTGGCGCGACCTTGTAGCCCGCCGGCACCTTCAGGCGCATCGTGAACGGCCCGGGCTTGCCCGGGTCGCCGTGGAGCACGGCAATCTTCGCGCCCTTGGGCATGCTCGGCGGCGCGTCGACCCACTTCATCTCGCCGGGGCTGGTCATCGCCATCTCATCGGCGGCCAGCGCGCCGCCCAGCGGCAGCGCGCACAGTACAGCCAGCAGGCAGTGCTTCATTCGAGCCTCCATGTCGGCCACGCGGCCTGCAGCATCTATAGGCGATGAGGGGCGGGGCATCAACCCCTGCCCCAGGGATTCAGGTCAGGCCGAGCAGGTCAGGCCGAGCCGCGTCTTCAGCGCCGTGCGCGATGCGTCGAGGATGGCGAGCGCATGGGCGCCGTCGGCGATGGAGCGAGCCAGCACCACGGCGCCGACCATCTCGGACAGCACCGACACCGCCAGTCGCCCGGCATGCGGCTGCCCGAGCACCTGCAGGTGCTCGGCGATCGCCGACGTCAAGCGCGCGGCACCGCGCTCGAAGGCCTCGCGCGCCGGTGCGGCCAACCGCGGCAGGTCGGCGGCCAGCGCGGGCAGCGGGCAACCCTCGCCGCGGCGCTCGCAGTGCCACGGCGACAGGTAGAAATCGATGTAGGCGGCTAGCCCCGCCGCGGGCGGCCGCCCGCGCGTGAACAGCCCGAAGGCCTCGAAGGCCTCGGCGAAGCTGTGCTCGATGGCGGCCACCACCAGCTCGTCCTTCGATGCGAAGTGGGCGTAGAAGCCGCCGTGCGTGAGCCCCGCGCGCTTCATCACACCGGCCACCGCGATGCGCTCCGGCCCTTCGGCACGGATCGCCGCGGCCGCTTCCTTGAGCACCCGCTCGCGGGTGCGCTGCTTGTGCTCGGTGTCATAGCGCATCGCCCGATTGTATGACGCACCTCATACAAAACGACGAGATGAAACCGGCGCGCTGCGGCCACGAGCTTGGCCGCTGCGGTCAGTGCGAGCGGTGCGGCGTGCGCCCAAGATGCGCTTCCCGTCAACGCGTACACAGGAGATATCGATGAGGCGTCTTCTACGTTGTGTTCTCGGCGCCGTGCTCGGCGCGACGCTGTGGTCCGGCTGCCTGCCGGCCTTCGCATCGAACAGCTACCCGGTGGTCTTAGTGCACGGCTTCGCGGGCTTTGGCCGCACCGAGATGCTGGGCTACAAGTACTGGGGCGGCCTCACCGATCTCGAAGTGCAGCTGCAGGCGCGCTACAGCGATGGCCAGCAGGTGCGCACCGCGGTGGTCGGCCCGTTCAGCTCGAACTGGGACCGCGCGGTCGAGCTCTTCTATCAGATCAAGGGCGGCTGCGTCGACTACGGCGCGCTGCATGCCAATGCCAATGGCCACCTGCGCCGACCCGAGGATTTCTATCACAACGGCCGCACCTGCTATCCCGGCCTGTACCGCGACTGGGACGCCACGCACCCGGTGCACCTGATCTCGCACAGCATGGGCGGGCAGACGGCGCGCATGCTGGTGCAACTGCTCGCGGCCAACGGCGCGCCGGGCAACCCGGGGCTGTTCCCCTGCGGCGTGAGCACGAGCTGGGTGAAGAGCG
>VBDL01000796.1 GCA_005884255.1 Betaproteobacteria bacterium
AGGACGCGCAGGGGAATACTTGGGCATGGAGACAGCAGCAAAGGCCACGCGCACGATCAAGCGTCTTGCCGTGGTGGCCGACGATTTTGGCATGCACGCCGCGGTGGACCAGGCGGTGGTCGAGCTTGCCGCGCTGGGGCGCCTGAGCGCGACCAGCGTGCTGTCGCTGGGCGCGCACTGGCGCGACAGCGCGGTGTGGCTGGCCGGCACGCCGCTGCAGATCGGCCTGCATGTGGACCTGCCGCCGGGCCACGACAACCTGCCGCGCGCGCTGCTGGCCGCCTGGGCGCGCACCATGCCGCGCGGCACGCTGGAGCGCTGCGTCGATGCGCAGTTCGCCGCCTTCGATGCGCGCCACAGCCGGCCGCCCGACTACCTCGATGGCCATCGCCACGTGCACCAGTGGCCGCGCCTGCGCGACGTGCTGCTCGAGCGCTGGCAGCGCCACTACGGCGGCGCGCCGGGCTGGGCGCGCCGCGCGTCATCCATGCGCTCGGCGGCCCCGCGTGGGAGCGTCGGCTCGACGCCCAAGGCATCGCGCACAACCGCGCCTTCGTCGGCGTCTACGACTTTCACGCCGATGTTGACGGCTACCGCGCGCACCTGACGCGCTGGCTGCACGATGCGCCCGACGGCGCGCTGCTGATGTGCCACCCGGCCAACGGCCCCGTGCCGGGCGATGGCATTGCCGCGGCGCGCAAGGTCGAGCAGGCGGTGTGGTCGTCGCCGTGGCTCGGCGAACTGCTCGAGCGCGAAGGCGTGCGCATCATCAGCGGCGCGGAGCTGCCGGCGTTGTGGCGCGCCACTTGATGGGCGCCTCCATCAGCGCGGCGCCGTCAGCGTGAACTGCATGACGTCGGTGCTGCCGGCCTCGAACGCGGCCTCGCAATACGCGAGGTAGAAGTCCCAGATGCGCAGGAAGCGCGTGTCGAAGCCGAGCTCGCGCAAGGCGCCATCGCGCGCCAGGAACGCGGCGCGCCAGCGGCGCAAGGTCTCGGCATAGTCGGCGCCGAAGGCCAGCTCGTCGTGCACCGCGAAGCCGGCGGCCGAAGCTTGTGCGCGGAATGCCGCGGCGCTGGGCAGCAGTCCGCCGGGGAAGATGTACTGCTGGATGAAATCCGTGCCGCGCAGGTAGCGCGCGAACAGGTCGTCGCGCATCACGATGCTCTGGATGCAGGCTCGCCCGCCCGGCCTGAGCGTTCGGCGCAGCGTGGCGAAGAACGTCGGCCAGTATTCGCGGCCCACGGCCTCGAACATCTCGATCGACACGACGGCGTCGTAGGGCCCGTCGTCGATGTCGCGATAGTCATGCAGGCGCAGCGTCGTGCGCTCGCCGAGCCCGGCATCGCGCAGGCGCTGCTGCGCCTGCGCGAGCTGCTCGCGCGACAGCGTGATGCCGGTGACCTGCGCCGCGTGATCGCGCGCCGCGCATTCGGCCAGCGCGCCCCAGCCACAGCCGATTTCGAGCAGGCGCTGCCCCGGTTGCAGCGCGCAGGCCTGCAGCGCGCGGCGCATCTTGGCCTGCTGCGCGTCGGCCAGCGGTTGCGCGAAATCGCCGTCGAACCAGGCGCTCGAATAGCTCAACGTCGGGTCGAGCCACAGCCGGTAGAACGCGTTGCCGAGGTCGTAGTGCGCGTGCACGTTCTTGCGGCTGCCGCGGCGCGAGTTGCGGTTCAGCCGGTGGCGCGCGCGATGCAGCAGCGCACCCCACCAGCGGCCGTAGACCAGCGCTTCCAGCGCGTCGCGGTTGCGCGCCAGCAGCGTCAGCAGCGCGGCGAGGTCCAGCGTCGTCCACTGGCCCGCGATGTAGCTCTCGGCAAAGCCGATGTCGCCGCCGCGCAGCGTGGCCGCGCAGGCGCGCCAGTCGAGCAGCGCGAGGGTGGCGCGAGGCTCGCCGTGGCCGAAGCGCAGCGTCGCGCCGTCCGGTGCTTGCAGCTCCAGCGAGCCGTGGCGCAAGGCCCGCAGCGCCCGCAGCGCGAGGCGGGCCGGCCACGGCGCATGCGCCGCCGGGCCGATCGGTGAAGCGGCGGCAAGCGTCATCGCGTCACGACATGCTGCGGCGGCGCCGGCTTGCGGACGAATGGCACGCGCTTGAGCCACAGCTTCAGCGCCTGCCAGTGAATGCGCACGATCACCGCGAAGCCGGCGGCCGAAGCTTGTGCGCGGAATGCCGCGGCGCTGGGCAGCAGTCCGCCGGGGAAGATGTACTGCTGGATGAAATCCGTGCCGCGCAGGTAGCGCGCGAACAGGTCCACGCTGCGTTCATCGCAGCGCAGGAAGCGAAAGCGGTAGCGCCCTTCGAGTGCGCAGAACGGCGACACGTGGAACGCCTTGCGCGCTGTCAGTTCGCGGCCGTAGCCGAGCCCGGGCCCGTCCAGCAGGTAGCAGTGGCGTTCGCCGAAGGTGTTGTGGACCTCGACGACGATCGCGGCCAGCGAACGGTTCGCGCGTTCGCAATACCAGAAGCTCACCGGCTTGAAGGCATAGCCGAGCACGCGCGGATAGCAATGCAGCCAGACCTCGCCCGGCGCCTCGATGCCTTCGGCGGCAAGCAGCGCGTCGAGCCAGGCCAGGCAATCGTCGCGGCCGTCGCCATGATCGCGGTCGTGGAAGGCGAGCAGCCCGAAGCGGTTGCGCGGCAGCGCGGATGACGGCACCTCGCGCAGCCGGCGCAGCGGCAGCAGCACGAAGCAGCT
>VBDL01000062.1 GCA_005884255.1 Betaproteobacteria bacterium
GGCGGCAGGAAGTCCGACAGCGTCACACCCGCCCCGGTGACGTTCCACGTGCTCGTCTGCGTGGCATTCAGATGGCAATCGGCCTTCTTGGGAGAACTGCACCAGTCGAAGGACAAGACCTCGAAGCCGTCAATCTTGTAGCCGGCATCCAGCGGAGGCGGCGGCCCGATGTTCATCGACAGCACGGCCTGACCCGCCACGTTGGCGAACGAGGGGGCGGCCGGATCCCCGCTATAGGCGATCGTCAGCCTTTCGATGAAGGATGTGGTCGGGTTGCCCAGATAGCCGTTGGCGGTCTCGTCCGGGTTCAGGTAGAACTGGACCCCGCCGGCGATTTCCGTCCCGGTCAGCACGGCCGTCGGCGGGTCGATCGCTCCCGTGGACGGCAGGCCGGTGGCCTGCAAATTGAAGACCCAGGTGGCCGTGTCTCCCACCGCCGCCTGCGCGGTCGGCATACAGATCGCCGCCGCCGCGAGCGCGACGGCAGGCAGCTTGAGCAGAGCATTCGTCATGGTTGACCCCCGCAAGAAAAACGAGACAACTCCCTGATAGATCACAGCCGCCGAGCAGCGAACCGAAGCCGAAGATCGGCGGTGTGTGACAAACTTAGTTGGCAACTTTCCTGCCTGTAACGGCGGTCACCCCCAGAACACGGGGGGTGGTCCCTAATAGCAAAAGGCCCGCCGATGCAGGGCATGCGTACCGGGTCTGGCCATCGGCATTGAGGCAGTCGAAGGGGCCGCCCGGCCCGTTCAAGCGATCTCGATGGTGAGGTCGCTGCCGGAGAACGAGGACGTGAAGGTCGCACCCTGGAAAGATCGACAACCTCATAGAGCCCCCTACCCGGAGAGAACCGCCTCGATCAAGGCCGAGGCACCCTGTACATGCAACTGAATCTAGTGCGGTAGTTCACGGATGGGCCTCGTCGATCCCCCGCGAATCAGGGGGGCTCTCCCCAGTTCGCAGTCCCGTCGGGCAAGCGGCGCACATAAGGTGCCGCAAAAAAAATGGCGCCCCCGCGGGGCGCCAATCGTCAGGCTTGTGGAGTGAGTGCCGTTCAGCGCATCTTGCGGCGGCGGGCGACGAAGCCCACGGCGCCGAGGCCGGCGAGCAGCAGCGCGTAGCTCTGCGGCTCGGGCACCGATGGAATGGTTTGCGACAGCAGGCTGCCGGTGGCCTTGCTCTGCGTCAGGCTCTGGAAGAACTCGACCTTCAGATGCGGGGCGCTGAAATCCAACGTGCCGGTGAAGTCGATGTCGAACACCATATGGTTGCTCAGCGCGGTAGCGGGCGTCGTGTAGAAGCACGCGCCTCCGGCGGCGCCGCCGGAGCAGCCATGAGCATTCAACTCATTGGCCGAATACGTCCAGCCGGCTAGCGTGGCGCTGCTGATGCTGCCGATGTCCTTCAGCTCGAAGGACTTCAGATACTGAATGCCGGTCCAGTCACCGGTAGCGGCAAGTGCGTTGTCGATCGTGAGTTCCAGCGTGTCGCTGTCGACCGCCGTGGTCGTGAAGATCACGCCCTGGAAGGTCAGCGTGTTGGCCGAGGCAGTGCCGGCAGCGAGCGACAGGACCGCGGCGGCGACGATGCCGCCCAGTTGCTTCTTCATGTTGGACCTCTCCCGTGGCAGAACGTTGTGCGTGGGGGGCGACTCTACGGATCGGCCATGCCTGCGCCCACCCCCCGTTCAGGCGGTAATAAGTCACGTTCTAGGGGCTGCCCCCGCGAATCGGGGGGACGAGGGCGGCGGCTTAGAATCGACGGCTCCACTGCATGGACCTGGAGATGCGCGATGTCGATGGCTGACCGCGACGGCAAGATCTGGATGGACGGCGAGCTCGTCGACTGGCGTGACGCCCGCATTCACGTTCTCACTCACACGCTGCACTACGGCTGCGGCGCCTTCGAGGGCGTACGCGCCTACAACACGGTGAACGGTACGGCGATCTTTCGCCTGTTCGAACACACCGAGCGACTCTTCAACAGCGCGAAGATCCTGCGCATGAAGATCCCCTTCAGCCTCGATCAGGTGATGGAGGCGCAGCGCCTCGTCGTGCGCGAGAACAAGCTCGAGAGCTGCTACATCCGCCCGCTCACGTGGATCGGCGACGAGAAGCTCGGCGTCAGCCCCAAGGGCAACCGCATCCACCTGATGATCGCCGCCTGGTCGTGGGGCGCCTACCTCGGCGAGGAAGGCATGCGCCGCGGCATCCGCGTGAAGACCTCGAGCTACACGCGCCATCACGTGAACATCACGATGACGCAGGCGAAGACGGTGAGCAACTACACCAACTCGATCCTCGCCAACATGGAAGCCACCGACGACGGCTACGACGAGGCGCTGCTGCTCGACGCCTCCGGCTTCGTCAGCGAGGGTGCCGGCGAGAACCTGTTCGTCATCAAGGGCGGCGTGGTCTACACGCCGGATCTTTCGGCCGGCGCGCTCAACGGCATCACGCGCAACACGGTGTTCGCGATCTGCGAAGACCTCGGCTTGAAGCTCGTCGAGAAGCGCATCACGCGCGACGAGGTGTTCGCGATCTGCGAAGACCTCGGCTTGAAGCTCGTCGAGAAGCGCATCACGCGCGACGAGGTCTACATTGCCGATGAAGCCTTCTTCACCGGCACCGCGGCCGAGGTCACGCCGATCCGCGAGCTCGATCGCATCGAGATCGGCGCCGGCTCGCGCGGCCCGATCACCGAGAAGATCCAGAGCGCGTTCTTTGACATCGTCAACGGGCGCAACGCCAAGTACGCCGAGTGGCTGGCCAAGGTATGAGCGGCATCAACGACAAGCCCGTGGTGGAAGTCACCGCCAAGGACCTGCAGGGCCCCGGCGTGGTGTTCTGCCCCAACCCCAAGATGCCGCTGTGGAGCGGCCACCCGAAGGTGTTCCTCAACGTGGGCAGCACCGGCGAGGCGGCCTGCCCGTATTGCGGCACCGTCTACCGGCTGAAGGCGGGCGAGAAGGTCCACGCGCACTGACCTTCGCTCGGCCGCAGTAGTCATGGCTCGCTCGCTGGTGATCGCCCCGCAGTGGATCGGCGACGCGGTGATGAGCCAGCCGCTGATCGCGAGGCTGGCCGCGCGCGGCGAGCGCCTGTCGGTGGCCGCGCTGCCCTGGGTGGCGCCGGTGTACCGCGCGATGCCGGAGGTCAGCGAAGTGATCGCGCTGCCGTTCCAGCACGGCAAGCTCGACTGGCCCGCGCGGCGCCGCGTCGCCAAGCCCTTGCGTGGCCGCTTCACTTCGGCCTATGTGCTGCCGAATTCGATCAAGGCCGCGCTGGTGCCGTGGCTGGCGCGCATTCCGCGCCGCGTGGGCTACCACGGCGAAGGGCGCTGGCTGCTGCTCACCGAGCGGCTGCCCAACCCGCGCGGGCGGCCGCCGATGGTGGCGTACTACAGCGCACTGTCCGGCGATGCCAACGGGCGCGACGAGCGGCCGCATCTGCGCATCGACGCGCAACTCACACACGATGCCGCGCAGGCCGCGGGCCTCGAGGTCGGCGCCTACTGGGCCTTCGCGCCCGGTGCCGAATACGGCCCGTCCAAACGCTGGCCGCCGGCGCACTATGCGGCGCTGGCGCGGGCGCTGCATGCGCGTCACGATCTGCCCATCGCGCTGCTCGGCTCGGGCAAGGAGGCGGCGCTGTGCGACGAGATCGCCGCGCTGGCGCCAGGCGCCTGCCGCGTGCTGGCCGGGCGCACGACGCTCGATGGCGCGATGGCGCTGATCGCCGGCTGCCGCGCGATGATCAGCAACGACTCCGGCCTGATGCACGTGGCCGCCGCGCTCGGTGTGCCGCAGGTGGCGCTGTTCGGCTCGACCAGCCCCGAGCACACGCCGCCGCTGAACCCGCGCGCCAACGTGCTGTGGCTGAAGGACGAGCTCAAGCTCGACTGCATGCCCTGCTTCGAGCGCGAGTGCCGCTTCGGCCACTACCGCTGCCTGCAGGACCTGACGCCGCAGCGCGTCGACGCGGCGCTGCATTCGCTGTTCGAGCGCGCATGAGTTCGTCATGACTCCAGTCGACAAGATCGCGCGCCACGCGCCGGGCATCCTCTACCAGTTCCACCTGACCGCGGACGCCACGGTCGGCCACTTCCCCTACGTCAGCGAGCGTTGCCGCGCCTTGCTCGGCGTCGAGCCCGAGACGCTGATGCGCGACGGCAACGCGATGATGCAGGCCATCGCGCACGAGGACCGCCACGCGGTGTGGCAAAGCATCCTCGACTCGATGCATCAGATGTCGGAGTGGCGCAGCGAATTCCGCATCCGCCATCACGATGGCCGCGTGCGCTGGCTGCTCGGCATGTCGACGCCGCAGCGCGAGCCCGACGGCTCGGTGCTGTGGCACGGCTACATCCAGGACGTGAGCGAGCTGCACGAGCTGGAGCGTGCGCGCGCCGACAAGGCCGTGGCCGAAGCCGCGAGCCGCGCGAAGACCGAGTTCCTGTCGCGCATGAGCCATGAGTTGCGCACGCCGTTGAATGCGGTGCTCGGCTTCTCGCAGCTGCTGGAGATCGACCGCCAGCATCCGCTGAGCGAGACGCAGCGCCACCGTGTGGGGCAAATCCGCGAGGCCGGCGAGCACTTGCTGGAGATGATCGGCGACCTGCTGGACCTGACGCGCATCGAGGCCGGCCAGCTGCCGCTGCGCCTCGAAGCCGTGGCCGTGGCCGACGTGGTGCAGGAGTGCACGGGCCTCTTGAGCACGCAGGCCGACCACACTGGCGTGCATCTGAGCGCGCAGGGCATCGCGCCTGAGCTGCGCGTGCGCGCCGACCGCACGCGGCTGAAGCAGGTGCTGATCAACCTGCTGTCCAACGCGATCAAGTACAACCGCCCGGCGGGCACGGTGCGCGTGCAGGTCGAGCGGCTGGCCGACACGCTGCGATTGAGCGTGGTCGACAGCGGCGTCGGCATCGCGCCCGCCGATCAGCGGCGGCTGTTCGAGCCCTTCAACCGCCTGGCGCATTCGCGCAGCGCGATCGAAGGCTCGGGCATCGGGCTGTCGGTGACGCGCGCGCTGGTCGACCTGATGCACGGGCGCATCGAGGTGCAAAGTCAGCGCGGCGTCGGCTCGACCTTCAGCGTCACGCTGCCCGCCGCGTAGGGTGGGCTTCAGCCCACCATTGCGCACGTGGGCTGAAGCCCACCCTACCAATCACAACTCACAACTGCAGCTTGCCCGCATAGAGCACCGGCCCCGTCGGTACGCCGGTCGGCGAACCGCCCGGCGGCTCCAGGCTCACCGCCAATGCCGCGGTGCCGCCCTTGAGCAGCGCCTCGGGCAGCTTGCCGCGCGGCACCACGGTCGCGCCGCTGGCCGAGATGAGGCCGAGCGAGCGCGGCGCGCCTTGCGGCGGCACCGACCACAGCTCGAGCACGCGGTTGGCTTCCAGGCTCACGTTCATCAAGGGCTTGGTGACGAGCGCGCGGCCATCGGCGCTGACGCTGGCGACGAAGGTGTTGATGCCCTGCGCCGCGCCGCCGGTGCCCTGCAGCACCACGACCACCGGCGGCTGCGCCGGCGGCGGCACGACGAGCGCGACGGCCAGGGCCAGCGCCGCCGCCGTCGCAACAGCCGAGACGCCGCGCCATAGCGCGAGGCGCTGCCACCAGCGCGGTGCGGCCTCCTGCGGCCACAGCCGCTGCTCGATGCCGCGCCACACGCGGGCCGGCGGCGCCTCGGGCGCCACCGCGGAGGTGAGCGGCATCAGCCGGTCCTGCCACTCGCGCACCGCAGCGCGCAACGCGGGGTGCGCATCGAGCAAGGTTTCGAAGCGGCGTCGCGCGCGGCCGCGCAAGGTGCCGGCGACGTATTGCGCGGCGAGCGCGTCGGCGAGTTGGGTGCGACCGTAGTCCATGGTCAGGCTCTCTCGGCAGCGGCCGCATCGTGCGACGCCGCACGCTCCAGACACGCCTTCAGCGACATCAGCGCGCGCCGCACCCACGACTTCACGGTGCCCAGCGGCTGGCGCAGATGCTCGGCCACCTCGGCGTGGCTCAGGCCGTCGAAGAATGCGAGCGCCACGCTCTGCCGCTGCTGTGCGCTCAAGACCTCCATGCAGCGCGTCAGCTCGCGCGCGGCGCCGGCGCGGTCGAGCAGCTCGAGCGGCCCCGGCGCCGCATCGGCCAGCGCCTCGGTGGGGTCCGGTGCATCGTCGTCATCGTCGCGCGTCAGGCTTTGCGTCTGCGGCACCGCCCGCGCGCGGCGCAGGCTGTCGATCGCGCGGTTGCGCGCGATGCTGGTGAGCCAGGTAAGCGGCTGGCTTTGCGCCGCATCGAACCCGCGCGCGGCCTTCCACACGCTGACGTAGATCTCCTGCAGCAGATCCTCGGCCACCGCGCGGTCGCGCTGGATGCGCAGCACCACGGCGAACAGGTGCGCGCTGGTGCGCTCGTACAGCGTGGCGAAGGCGTCGCGGTCACCCAGTGCGGAGCGCGCCAGCAAGCCGCTCAGCTCACGGCTGCGCTCGGGCCAGTCTTGGGGAGGTGTTCTCATGGTCGGTCCCTACAATCCACGGCAAAGGATCCCCGATGCCGCTGCCTCAAGAATTCATCCTCACGCTGTCGTGCCGCGACACCACCGGCATTGTCTACGCGGTATCGGGGCTGCTGTATCAGGCCGGCTGCAACATCATCGATTCGCAGCAGTTCGGCGACGTGCAAGGTGACGACGCCACCGGCCTGTTCTTCATGCGCGTGCATTTCGCCGCGCCGCCGCACCTGGCCGAGGTGGCCACACTGGACACGCTGTTCGCGCACGTGCGCCAGCAGTACGCGATGGACGCGCGCTTCCATGCAGTGG
>VBDL01000063.1 GCA_005884255.1 Betaproteobacteria bacterium
ACGCTCGAAGCGGGGGCGCCGAAGCCCAAGCTCGACGCGCTGGCCGCCGAGCTGCTGCGCAGCGACGACGTCGACCAGATCTGGTACCAGGTGCTGGGGCTGCGCGGCGAGCTGGTCGGCGGTGATCGCGACCTGCCCACGCCGGCGGAAGACGAGCGCGTCGCCGCCGACGAGGTGCATTTCCGCGACGACACCCTGAATGGCGAGCCGGTGCGCGTGGCCTCGCTGTGGCTGAGCCACGCGCCGCTCGCGCGCGACCAGACGCCGCCGCTGGTGCAGGTGGCCGAGACGCTGGACAAGCGTTCGCGCCTGGCCACCGAGATCATCAAGGGCGTGATCCTGCCGCAGTTCGTGATCCTGCCGTTGGCGGTGCTACTGGTGTGGCTGGCGCTGGCGCGCGGCATCGCGCCGCTGAACGAGCTGCAGCGGCGCATCCGCTCGCGCGAGAGCCACGACCTGAGCCCGATCGGCGAGCGCGAGGCGCCCGAAGAAGTGGCGCCGCTGGTGCGCGCCATCAACGACCTGCTGGCACGGCTGGATCAGTCGATGAGCCGGCAGAAGCACTTCCTCGCCGATGCTGCGCATCAGCTGAAGACGCCGCTGGCCGGCTTGCGCACGCAGGCGGAGCTGGCGCAGCGCGAGATCGACGCCGGCCGCGGCTCGCCGGAGGACCTGAAGCGCTCGCTGCAGCACATCGCGCGCTCCAGCCAGCGCGCCGCGCACATGGTCAACCAGCTGCTCGCGATGGCGCGCGCCGAAGACCAGGAGCACAGCGCGCAGCAGCAGCAGGAAGTCAATCTGGTGGGGCTGGCCACCGAGACGGTGCGCGACTTCGTGCCGCGTGCGCTCGAGCGGCGCATCGACCTCGGCTACGAAGGCCCGGCCGCCGGCGACAGCACCGTGCGCCTGCGGGGCGAGCCGCTGCTCGTGCGCGAGCTGATCCGCAACCTGGTGGACAACGCGCTGCAGTACACACCGGCCGGCGGCACGGTGACGGTGCGCGTGGTGGAAGACCCGTTCGGCCAGGTTGTCGTGCTGCAGGTGGAGGACAACGGCCCGGGCATCGCGCCGGAGGAGCGCGAGCAGGTGTTCCGCCCCTTCTACCGCGTGCTCGGCAGCAATGTCGACGGCTCCGGGCTGGGGCTCGCCATCGTGCGGGAGATCGCGCAGCGCCACAGCGCCGAGGTGAGCATCGAGGACGCACTGCCGCGCGGCGGCGATGCGCGCGGGCCCGGCGCGCGCTTCACCGTGCGTTTCCCGGCGGCCGTCGGCGCGCAGGCCGCACCGGCCACACGGCGCTGACTGCCTTCGCTCACATTCGTCACACGACGCGTCGCTACACTCGTCCGGGCTTTGCCTGACATCGCGATGCGCAACCACCACCCCGTTCTCCCCGCTGTCGATCTGGCGCTGCAAGGCGGCGGCTCGCACGGCGCCTTCACCTGGGGCGTGCTCGACCGCCTGCTCGAGCCCGACGGTCTGAGCTTCGCCGCCATCTCCGGCACCAGCGCCGGTGCGCTGAATGCGGCGGTGCTGGTCAGCGGCTTTCAGCGCGGCGGGCGCGACGGCGCGCGCGCCGCGCTGACCGAGTTCTGGCACGACGTGAGCGGCTCGGGCAGCATCTTCAGCCCCTACACGCTGGCCCACGCAAGCGCCGCACAGGACAGCTACAACTTCGACAAGCTGCCTCAGCCCGTACGAGTTCAATCCGCTGAACCTGAACCCCTTGCGCGACGTGCTCAAGCGCCACGTCGACGTGCAGGCACTGCACGCGTGCAGCCTCAACCTGTTCGTCACCGCGACGAGCGTCGAGACGGGCCAGGCCAAGGTCTTCACCGGCAAGGAGCTGAGCATCGAGGCCTTGCTCGCATCGGCCTGCCTGCCCTTCATCTTCCAGGCGGTGGAGATCGACGGCCACGCCTACTGGGACGGCGGCTACACCGGCAACCCGGCGATCTATCCGCTGATCTACCAGTCCGAGGTGCTGGACATCCTGCTGGTCAAGATCAATCCCTTGTCGCGCCCGAGCAAGCCGACGCGCAGCGTGGAGATCATCGACCGCCTGAGCGAGATCACCTTCAATGCGAGCCTGATTTCGGAGATGCGCGCAATCGCCTTCGTGTCGCGCCTGGTGCGCGAAGGCAAGCTCGACCCCGGCCGCTACAAGGACCTGCGCCTGCACATGGTGGCCGATGACGATGGCCTCGCGCCATTCAACGCGAGCAGCAAGTTCAACACGGACCGCGCCTTCCTCGACGAGCTGTTCGCGCTCGGCCGCGCGGCCGCGCACAAGTGGCTGAAGCAGCATCGCGACGCTGTCGGCGTGCGCCAGACGCTGGACCTCGAGCGCGTGTTTCTCGGCCCGCCGCGGCGCGTGCGCGCGGTGGGCGCCGAGGCGGATGCGCGGCCGAGCGCTGCGACGCACGCCAAGGCCGACGCGAAGCGCCCCACGCTGTGGCAGCGCAGCAGCGCCTGGCTCGCGCGGCGCCGCGATCAGCGGCGCGACAGGCGCGGCTAGGCTCGTTGTCGTGATGCAGTTCACAAGCTCGGACGGTGCCGACGTTGCGCGCTACGGGACTCCCACAATGGGCGCACAGCGCGCAATCCCCTACGCTGTAGCGCCCCACCCACCCGCCCGGTGCCCGCGACGCCATGCAGCCGCTGAGAACCGCCGACCTCTTTCGCCGCACCGATCACGGCCGCGGAGGGTGGCTGCCGACCGCGACGCGGCGCCTGGCCTTCGAATGGCACGCGCGCCTGCATCACCACTCGCTGCGCCAGGTGGCTCATGCCTTGACCCACCCGGCGCTGTCTCACCTGCGAGGCAGTGATCCGCAGCTGCTGTTGCGGCCGCTGCGCGAGTACCTGTGGGCCGGGTTGACGCCGCGTGACCGCGCGCAGGCCTTCGTCGCGCACTACGCTTGGCTGCTGGACGCACTCGCCGGCTCCGCGCTGGACGCGCTGTACGAGCAGCGCGCGCTGCATGTGCTGGAGCACTCGCTGGGTGGCAGCCGTCTCGGCTTCGCGCTCGCGCCGGGTCACGGCCTGCATCGCGAAGGCGAGCTCGACCTGCATTTGCGCCTCGATGGCGCGGTGCTGCTGCGCGCCAGCGTCTGCGTCGTGCCGACGCGCCTGCTCGATGCGGCGGCGCAGGCGCTGGGTGAGCGCGCGTTGGTCATCGGCAGCCTGCATGCCGAGCACGGCGCAGCCGCCGGCCTGCAGACGCTGGCGCGCCTGACGCACAGCTCGCGCCCGCGCGCGCTGCTGCTCGCGGTGCTGCAAGGCCTGTGCGCCGGCTGGCGCCTCGGTGCGCCCCTGGGCGTGAGCAGCCGCGCGCAGTTGCATCGCCACCAGCGCAAGGGCGCGCAACGCTTCGATACCGACTATGACGAGCTGTGGCTGGAGCTCGGCGCCAAGCGCCGGCTGCGCGAGCACTGGCTGCTGCCCGCTGCGCCGGAAGCGCGCCACAACGTGCAGGTGCCACCGCACCGGCGCACTGCGCAGCAGCGCGCCTGCGAGCTGCGCCAGGCCTTGTTCGGGCAAGGCACGCGCTGGGCCACGAATCAGCCTTAGCTTTGCATCAAGCGGCGGCTCTTGGCGATGGCCATCAGCATGCCCAGGCCGAAGCCGAGCGTGACCATCGCGGTGCCGCCATAGCTCACGAAGGGGATGCCGCTGACCATGCCCATGTTCACCATCGCGTAGGTGAAGAAGCTCAAGGTCACGGCGCCGGCGAGCAGGCGCGCGAACAGTGTCGGCGCCTCGGCGGCGATCATCAGCCCGCGGAAGATGAGGAAGGTGAAGCCGAGCAGCAGCGCGAGGCCGCCGACGAGGCCGAACTCCTCGGAGTAGGCAGCGAAGATGAAGTCGGTGGTGTGCTCGGGAATGAACTCCAGGTGCGTCTGCGTGCCCTTCATGAAGCCCTTGCCGGTGACGCCGCCCGAGCCGATGGCGATCATGCCCTGGATGATGTGGAAGCCCTTGCCGAGCGGGTCGGTGGTCGGGTCGAGCAAGGTGCACACGCGGTTCTTCTGGTAGTCGTGCAGCATCGGCCACTTCACGTCGGGCTGGCAGATGCGCGTCTCGTAGCTGACGAGCAGCGTGACCGCCACCGCGGCGACCGCGAGCACCGGCACGATCAGCCGCCACGACAGCCCGGCGAAGAAGATCACGTAGAGCCCCGCCGACAGCACGAGGATGGCGGTGCCGAGATCGGGCTGCTTGACGATCAGCCCCACCGGCATCGCCAGCAGCAGCAGCGCGACGCCGAAGTCGAGCGCGCGCAATTGCCCCTCGCGCTTCTGAAACCACCACGCGAGCACCAGCGGCATCGCGATCTTCATCATCTCGCTGGGCTGGACCACCGCGACGCCGATGTTGAGCCAGCGCGTCGCGCCCTTCTTCGTCATGCCGAACGCCGCGGTGGCCACCAGCAGCGCCACGCCGATCGTGTACAGCGGCAGTGCCAACGCCATCAGCCGCTGCGGCGGAATCTGCGCGACGACGAAAAGAATGCCGGCGGCCAGCACCATGTTGCGCGCGTGGTCCGGGAAGCGCGTGCCGCTGTCGTGGCCGGCGGAGTACATCGTCATCAGCCCGATGCCGCACAGGATGGCGATGGCCAGCGCGAGCGTGAAGTCGAAACCGATGAACAGGCGCGCGAGGCGGTGCCACGGCGACGGACGATCGAAGACAGCGCTCATCGGGACGCCGCCTTCGCCGGCGTGACCGCCGTGGTGCTGACCGCCACCGCCGAGGCGGCCGCAGCCGCCACCGCGTCGTCCACGCGCCGCGGCGGCTTCAGCGGCGCGGTCGCCGTGCCTTGCTGCACGGCCGCGATATCCTCGTCCACCGGATACAGACCCTGCAGCATGTAATCGAACACGCGGCGCGCGATCGGCGCGGCCGACTGCGCGCCGAAACCGGCGTTCTCGACGATCAACGCGACCGCGATGCGCGGCTCATCGGCCGGCGCGAAGGCGATGTACAGCGCATGGTCGCGCAGATGCTCGGCGACCTTCGACGCGCTGTACTTCTCGTCCGCCTTGATGCCCACCACCTGCGCGGTGCCCGTCTTGCCACCCGACACGTAGCCGGCGCCACGGAATGCGGTGGCGCCGGTGCCTTCGATGTTGACGCCGACCATCGCATTGCGCACCACCGTGAGGTGCTCGGGCTTGATGGGCACCGGCGGCAGCGGCTGCGCGGCGACCGGGCGGCGCTGGCCATTGACGACGTCGATGACCTCCTTCACCAGATGCGGCTTGAAGCGCTGCCCGCCACCGGCGAGTGTGGCCATCGCCTGCCCCATCTGCAGCGGTGTGAAGGTGTTGTAGCCCTGGCCGATACCCAGCGAGATCGTCTCGCCGGCATACCACTTCTGCTGGTCGGCGCGGCGATAGGCGCGGCGCTTCCAGTCGGTGGACGGCAGGATGCCGCGCAGCTCGCCCTCGATGTCGATGCCGGTGATCTGCCCGAAGCCGAACGGCGCCATCTGCTGCGCCATGGTGTCGACGCCCAGATCGTTGGCCAGCATGTAGTAGTAGGTGTCGCAGCTCTGCACGATGGACTTGTACATGTCCACGCTGCCGTGGCCGCCTTCCTTGTCGTCGCGAAACTTGTGGTTGCCGAACCAGAAGTAGCCGGGGTCGTAGATGGTTTGCTGCGGCGTGCGCTTGCCCAGGGCCAGTGCCGCCAGCGCCATGTAGGGCTTGTAGGTCGAGCCGGGCGCATAGCCGCCGCGCAGCGCGCGGTTGAGCAGGGGTTTGTCGATCGACTCGTTGAGGTCCTTCCACGAATCGGCATCGATGCCGTCGACGAACAGGTTGGGGTCGAAGGTCGGCTTGCTGACGAAGGCCAGCAGCTCGCCCGAGCGTGGATCGATCGCCACCAGCGCGCCGCGCCGATCGCCGTAGAGCTTCTCCACCAGCTCCTGCAGCTTGATGTCCACCGACAGGCGCACCGTGTTGCCCGGCGTCGACGGCGTCGACTTCAGCCGCCGCATCGCGCGCCCGCCGGCGCTGGTCTCGACCTCCTCGACGCCGGTGATGCCGTGCAGCTCGCGCTCGTAGCTCTGCTCTACGCCGAGCTTGCCGATGTAGTCGGTGCCGCGGTAGTTGGCGAGGACCTCTTCGTCCCAGTCCTCCATCGCCTGCTTCTCGGCCTGGTTGATGCGGCCGATGTAGCCGAGCACATGACTGGCCAGCTCGCCATACGGATAGTGGCGGAACAGGCGCGCCTTGATGTCGACGCCGGGGAAGCGGAAGCGCTGCGCGGTGAAGCGTGCGACCTCCTCGTCGCTGAGCTTGGTGCGGATTGGCAGCGACTCGAAGTTCTTCGCCTCTTCCTGCAGGCGTTTGAAGCGCTTGCGGTCGCGCGGCTCGATGCGCACCAGCTCGGCCAGCGCATCGATGGTCTGCTCGAGATCGGCTTGCAGCTTGGCCGGCGTGATCTCCAGCGTATAGGCCGAGTAGTTGTTGGCCAGCACGACGCCGTTGCGGTCGACGATCAGCCCGCGGTTGGGCGTGACCGGCACCACCGCGATGCGGTTGTTCTCGGCCTGCGTCTGCAACTCATCGTGCTTGTAGACCTGCAGGTAGATGAGCCGCGCGCCGAGCAGCGAGAAGCCGAACAGCACGAACGCAGCCGCCGCCACCAGCCGCGCGCGGAAGCGGCTGAGCTCGCGCTCGATGTTCTTTAACTCGGTCATGCCGACCTCACAGGGGTCGATTCTCGTCCGGATCGGGCGGCCTGCGTTGCGGGGCCAGCAGGATCACCGAGGCCGGCAGCCACAGCAGGGCCTCGATCAGCGGCGCGAACATCAGCGACCAGCCGGGGAACATGCCGCCCGCCGCGACACGCACGATCAGCGCCACCGCATGCGCGGCGACGAACAGCGGCAGCACCTGCAGCGCCTGCGACGGCACGCTGAACCACAGCAGGCGGCGGTGGATGGTGATGGCGAAGAACGACAGCAGCGTGTACGCCAGTGCATGCTGGCCGAGCAGCGCGCCCTGGTGCACGTCCATCAGCAAGCCGAACACGAACGCCACGCCGACGCCCACGCGCCGCGGCTGGTGCACGTTCCAGAACACCAGCGTCAAGGCCAGCAAGTCCGGCATCGCCGGCTGCCGGCCGAGCGGCACCAGGTTGAAGGCGAAAGCGATGAGCAGCGACAGCCACAGGAACACCGGGTTGACCGGCAGCAGCAGCTCGGAGCCCCGCGGCATGATCATGGTGCGACTCCCTTCGCCTTGCCCTTGCCCTTGGGCTTCACCGGTGCCGACTCCTCGGCCTTCGGACGCTCGGGCATCTGCACCAGCAGCGGCTCCAGCAGCAGGATGTGGCGTACGCCGTCGGACGATGCGGCGGGCGTGAGGCCGATGCGCGCGAAGCCCGACTCGGCGCGCCGCTCGATCGTCGCCACCTTGGCCACCGCCAGCCCCGGCGGGTAGACACCATCGACGCCGGACGTGGTGAGCACATCGCCCGCCTGCACGTCGGCGTTGGCGGCCATGAAGCGCAGCTCCAGAGCGCCGCCGGTGCCGAAGGCGGCACCGCGCTGCTGCGTGCGCGGGTTGAGCACGGGAATCGCCGCGTCCTTGTCGACCAGCAGCGTGACCTCGCTGGTCAGCGGATAGACGCGCGTCACCTGGCCGATCACGCCGGCCTCGGCGATGACCGGTGCACCGAGCTTGACGCCCTGCGTCGCACCGCGGTCGACCACCACCTTGCGCGAATACGGGTCGGCCGCGTCGTAGAGGATCTCGGCCGCCTGCGAGCGCACCGGCAGCGCGGGCTTGAGCTCGAGCAGCGAGCGCAGCCGGGCGTTCTCGGCCATCAACTGCTCGACGTGCGATGCGCGCTCCGACTGCCGTGCCAGCTGCTCGCGCGCACGCTCCTCGTTGGCCAGGGCGCCGCGCAGGCCCTGCACGTAACCGCTGCCGCCCTGCCAGGCTTCCACCGGCACCAGCAGCACACGCTCCACCGGGTTGAGGACGGTGGCGAGCGCCGCGCGCAGCGGCACGGTGAGCTTGAAGCGCGTGTCGGCGACCATCAGGAACAGCGCCAGCGCCGAGAAGAACACGAGCTTGGTCAGGGCCGAGTGGCCCTGGCGGAAGAAGGGCGGCGGGGTGCGGTCGAGGGTGCCCAGTGGCATGGACTGCTCGCGGCGCCCGAGCTCAAGCGCCAGCTATGAGAGCGCGTTATTCAGATGTGAAGATCGAGCCGAGTCGTTCCATGCGCTCCAGCGCCATGCCGCAACCGCGCACCACGCAGGTCAGCGGGTCTTCGGCGACGAGCACCGGCAGCCCGGTCTCTTCGGCCAGCAGGCGGTCGAGGTCGCGCAGCAGCGCGCCGCCGCCGGTGAGCATCATGCCGCGCTCGGCGATGTCGGCGCCGAGTTCCGGCGGCGTCTGCTCCAGTGCATTCTTCACGCTGGAGACGATCTGGTTCAGCGGGTCGGTCAGCGCCTCGAGAATCTCGTTGCTGCTGATGGTGAACGCGCGCGGCACGCCTTCGGAGAGGTTGCGGCCCTTGACTTCCATCTCGCGCACTTCGGAGCCGGGGAACGCGCTGCCGATTTCCTTCTTGATGCCTTCGGCGGTGGGCTCGCCGATCAGCATGCCGTAGTTGCGGCGGATGTAGTTGATGATGGCCTCGTCGAACTTGTCGCCGCCCACGCGCACGCTGCCCTTGTAGACCATGCCGCCGAGCGAGATGACGCCGACCTCGGTGGTGCCGCCGCCGATGTCCACCACCATCGAGCCGCTGGCTTCGCTGACCGGCAGCCCGGCGCCGATCGCCGCGGCCATCGGCTCCTCGATCAGGTAGACCTCGGAAGCGCCGGCGCCAAGCGCCGATTCGCGGATCGCGCGGCGCTCGACCTGCGTCGAGCCGCAGGGCACGCAGATGATGATCCGCGGGCTGGGCTTCAGCATCGAGCGCGGATGGACCATCTTGATGAACTGCTTGAGCATCTGCTCGGTGACGGTGAAGTCGGCGATCACACCGTCCTTCATCGGGCGGATGGCCTCGATGTTGCCCGGCACCTTGCCGAGCATCGCCTTGGCTTCGGCGCCCACCGCCTGGATGGTCTTCTTGCCGCTGGGCCCGCCCTCGTGGCGGATGGCGACCACCGAGGGCTCGTCGAGGACGATGCCCTTGCCGCGCACGTAAATCAGTGTGTTGGCGGTGCCGAGGTCGATGGCAAGATCGGTCGAGAAATAGCGACGCAGGGGGATTCCGAACATGGCGTGTTTCGGCAAATGAAGTGCAGCCGGCACGCATGGCCGGCTGCTAAGCGTTGTTGTTCAGACAAGCCCGGAGAGGGCTGTGGATAACCGGAGATAATACCCCAAGCCCCCTCGATTTCCGCCTGCCGAACCCGCTGTTTCGAGCCGTGGCGCAGGCTTTTCCGAGACACATTCCATCCATGGCCCTGACCCCGCAAGACGTGAGCCGCATCGCGCACCTGGCCCGTCTCGAACTGCAGCCCGACGAGCAGGCCGCGATGCTCACGCAGCTCAACGGCTTCTTCCGCATCGTCGAGCAGATGAGCGCGGTCGACACCAGCGGCATCGAGCCGCTGTACACGCCGCTGTCCGCGGTGCAGAGCGTCACGCTGCGGCTGCGCGACGATGTCGTCAGCGAGACCGATCAGCGGGTGCTGAACCAGCGCAGCGCGCCGGCCGTCGAGGACGGTCTGTTCCTCGTGCCGAAGGTGATCGAATGAGTCGCCCCTTGCATGAGATGGGCGTGGCCGAGCTGGGCCACGCGCTGCGTGACAAGGTGCTGTCGAGCGAAGAGCTGACGCAACACCTGCTTGCACGGGTTGCCGCTCACGAACAGCTCGGGGCCTTCCTGCATGTCGATGCTGATGCGGCGTTGCGACACGCACGCGCCGCCGATGCGGTGCTCGCGCGCGGCGAAGCCACACCCTTGACCGGCGTGCCGCTGGGGCACAAGGACATCTTCGTCACGCGCGATGCGCCGACCACCGCCGGCTCGAAGATGCTGGCGGGCTACCAGAGCCCGTTCGACGCGACCGTGGTTGCGCGCTTGACGGCGGCCGGCACGGTGAGCCTGGGCAAACTCAACTGCGACGAGTTCGCGATGGGCTCGGCCAACGAGAACTCCGCCTATGGCGTGGTGAAGAACCCGTGGGACGCATCGCGCGTGCCTGGCGGCTCGTCCGGCGGCTCGGCCGCCGCGGTGGCCGCACGACTGCTGCCCGCGGCCACCGGCACGGACACCGGTGGTTCGATCCGCCAGCCGGCGAGCTTCTCCGGCGTCACCGGCATCAAGCCGACCTATGGCGTGTGCTCGCGCTACGGCATGATCGCCTTCGCCTCCAGTCTCGACCAGGCCGGCCCGTTCGCGCGCAGCGCCGAGGACTGCGCGCTGCTGCTGTCGGCGATGAGCGGCTTCGACGAGCGCGATGCGACCAGCGCGCAGCGCCCGCCGCAGGACTTCCATGCGCAGCTGCGCAAGAGCCGCGATGGCGCGAGTGCCGCGCAGCCGCTGAAGGGCCTGCGCATCGGGCTGCCGCGCGAGTTCTTCCCCGACGCGCTGGCCGCCGACGTCAACGGCGCGGTGCGCGCCGCGCTGGCCGAGTTCGAGAAGCTGGGCGCCACGCTGGTGGACGTGAGCCTGCCGCGCACGGAGCTGTCGATCCCCGTCTACTACATCATCGCGCCGGCCGCGCAGACCTGCTGGAAATGTACAAGAAGACTCGGAGCCAAGGCTTCGGGCCCGAGGTCAAGCGCCGCATCATGATCGGCACCTATGTGCTGAGCCACGGCTACTACGATGCGTACTACCTGCAGGCGCAGAAGCTGCGCCGCATGATCGCCGACGACTTCCAGGCCTGCTTCCAGCAGTGCGACGTGATCGCCGGCCCGGTGGCGCCGACGGTCGCGTGGAAGATCGGCGAGCAGGGCGACGATCCGGTCAAGGCCTACCTCGCCGACATCTTCACCTTGCCCGCGAGCTTGGCCGGCCTGCCCGGCATGAGCATCCCCGCGGGCTTTGGCGAACACGGCATGCCGGTGGGCCTGCAGCTGATCGGCAACTACTTCGACGAGGGCGGCCTGCTGCACGCGGCGCACGCCTTCCAGCAGGCGACCGATTTCCATTCGCGCGCGCCGGCGGGGTTCTAGACATGAGCACGACGAGCAAGTTGATTCGCGGCTACGAGGTCGTCATCGGCCTCGAAACACACGCGCAGCTGTCCACCGCGAGCAAGATCTTCAGCGGCTCCAGCACGCAGTTCGGCGCCGCGCCGAACACGCAGGCCTCGCCGGTGGACCTGGCCTTGCCGGGCACCTTGCCGGTGATGAACCGCGGCGCCGTCGAGCGCGCGATCCGCTTCGGCCTCGCGGTGGGCGCGAAGGTGGCGCCGCTGTCGATCTTCGCGCGCAAGAACTACTTCTATCCCGACCTGCCCAAGGGCTACCAGATCAGCCAGTACGAGATCCCGGTGGTGCAGGGCGGCACGCTGGAGTTCTTCGTCGGCGAGACGAAGAAGCTCGTGCACCTGACGCGCGCGCACCTCGAAGAGGACGCGGGCAAGTCGCTGCACGAGGACTACCAGGGCCAATCGGGCATCGACCTGAACCGTGCCGGCACCCCGCTGCTGGAGATCGTCTCCGAGCCGGACATGCGCGCGTCAGCCGAAGCGGTGGAATACGCGAAGGCGCTGCACGCGCTCGTCGTCTGGCTCGGCATCTGCGACGGCAACATGCAGGAAGGCTCGTTCCGCTGCGACGCCAACGTGTCGGTGCGCAAGCCGGGGCAGCCCTTCGGCACGCGGCGCGAGATCAAGAACCTGAACAGCTTCCGCTTCCTGCAGCAGGCCATCGACTTCGAGGTGCAGTGGCAGATCGATCGCCTCGAAGACGGCCTCAAGATCGAGCAGGCCACGGTGCTGTTCAATCCCGACACCGGCGAGACGCGGGCGATGCGCACCAAGGAAGACGCGCACGACTACCGCTACTTCCCCGACCCCGACCTGCCGCCGCTGGTCATCGAGAACGCGTGGATCGAGCGCGTGAAGGGCGAGATGCCCGAGCTGCCGCGCGCGATGGCCGAGCGCTTTCAGCGCGACGACGGACTGCCGGCCTACGACGCCACGATGATGACGCAAAGCCTCGGCATGGCGCGCTACTACGAGGCGGTGCGCGATGCCTGCAAGCAGCCAAAGCTGGCGGCGAACTGGCTGATGGGCGAGCTGTCGCGGCGCTTGAATGCCGAGGGCAAGACGATCGAGAGCGCACCACTCGCCGCGGCAACGCTGGGCGCACTGATCGCACGCATCGCCGACGGCACGATCTCGAACAACGGCGCGAAGCAGGTGTTCGATGCGCTGTGGTCGGGCGAAGCCGCCGATGTCGACGTGATCATCGAGGCCAAGGGCTTGAAGCAGATGAGCGACTCCGGCGAGCTCGAGCGCATCGTCGACGAGGTGCTGGCGGCCAATGCCAAGTCGGTGGACGAGTACCGCGCCGGCAAGGACAAGGCCTTCAATGCGCTGGTCGGCCAGGCGATGAAGGCGACCAAGGGCAAGGCCAATCCGGCGCAGGTCAACGAGTTGCTGAAGAAGAAGCTTGGCTCGCTGAGCTAATATAAACTTTACTAAAATGGCGAAAACAATAAGATATATGCCATGCCAAAAGCCTCCGACGCGCTCGCCACGCTGCCCCCTGCGGCCGCGCAAGCGCTGATTCGGCTGGGCGAGAACCTGGCCATTGCGCGCGTGCGCCGCAAGGAATCGCAGCGCGTGTGGGCCAAGCGGCTGGGGGTGTCGATCCCGACGCTGATCCGGCTGGAGCAAGGCGATCCGGGCGTCAGCGTGGGCATCCTGGCGACGGCGCTGTGGATGATGGGTCGCGTGCAGGCCCTGCCCCAGCTCGCCGACCCGCAGGAGGATCGCGGTGCGCTGGAGATGGATGTGCGCGAGGCGCTGCGCCGCCGTGCCGCGCGTTCGCCGGCCTCGGCGCAGGCCGGGCGGAAGCGCGGCTCGCCGTGAGCGAGCCTGCCGCTCCGCGCTACACGCCGCAGGACACGCTGTTCCTGTGGCTGCTTGCGGTGCCCGAACGGCCCCTGTTGATCGGTGAGCTGAACACGGTGCGCACCTTGCGCGGCGTGTCGCTGCGCTACGACGCCTCGTGGCTGGAGCGCGGCTTCGCATTGAGCGAGGACCTGCCGCTCGTCCCTCAGGAGTTCCTGCCGCAGGAGCGCGACACCGCCGCCGGCGCTGTGGACGACGCACGGCCCGATCGTTGGGGCGAGCGGGTGATCCGCTTCGTCGACAAGCCGCCGCGGTTGTCGCTGCTGGAGTACCTGTACTTTGCCGGCGACGACCGCTTCGGCGCGCTCGGCGTTTCGACGTCAGCTGAACGCTACGAGCCGCGGCGCTTCAGTCCGTTGCCCACGCTGCAGGAAGCGCCAGCGGTGCACGAGCTCGTCCGCAAGGTGCTGGCCAACGAGCCGATTCCCGACGCGCAGAAGCGGCTGATCTCGCCCGGCGTCACGATGGGCGGTGCGCGGCCGAAAGCGCTGCTCGACATCAGCGGCGAGCAGTGGGTGGTGAAGTTCTCCGAAGGCGAGCCCATCGACGCGCCGCTGATCGAGCACGCCACGATGACGCTGGCCGCGCGCGCGGGCATCCGCGTGGCGCAGACGATGCCCATCCGCCTGGTCGATGGCCACGCGGTGGCGGTCAAGCGCTTCGACCGGCAAGGCGGCCGCAGGGTGCATGCGCTGTCGGCCTGTGTGGCCCTCAAGGCGGCGGGCGAGCCCTTCGGCTACCCGGAGCTGGCGCAGTTGCTGCGGCGCCGAGGGGTCGTCGAAGGCGATGTCCATACGGCGCAGATGCGCGAGCTCTTTCGCCGCATGGTGTTCAACATCCTGATGGACAACACCGACGACCACGAGAAGAACCACGTGCTGCTCGTCGACGAGGCACAGCACTACGCACTGTCGCCGGCCTTCGATCTGCTGCCCTCGGGGCAGGCCCTGGGCTATCAGCAGATGCGCGTAGGCACGCACGAAGCCGACTCGACGCTGGCCAACGCGATGTCGATGTGCGCCTT
>VBDL01000799.1:0-1555 GCA_005884255.1 Betaproteobacteria bacterium
CACCAAGCTCTTCTACGTGCCCACCAACCACGTGTGCATGGACTATGAGCCGTTCAAGGTCGAGTACACCGCCGGCCAGCCGTACGTGGGCGCCACGCTCGCGATGTACCCCGCGCCGAACAGCCATGGCGGCATGGGCAACTACATCACCTGGGACGCCGGCACCGGCAAGATCGTGCAGAGCAAGGCCGAGAAGTTCTCGGTGTGGAGCGGCGCGCTCAACACCGCGGGCGGCGTCTCCTGCTTCGGCACGCTCGAAGGCTACCTGAAGTGCGTCGATGCGAAGGACATCAACAAGGAACTGTTGAAGTTCAAGACGCCGTCGGGAATCATCGGCAACGTCTTCACCTACGAGCACAAGGGCAAGCAGTACATGGGCGTGTACTCGGGCATCGGCGGCTGGGCCGGCATCGGCATGGCCGCAGGCCTCGAGAAGGACAACGACGGCCTCGGCGCCGTCGGTGGCTATCGTGAGCTGAGCCAGTACACCGAACTCGGTGGATCGCTCACTGTCTTTGCGCTGCCGAACTGATGAACCACCCCCGAAGCAGCTTCGGCGCTTCGGGGGTTCTCTTAGGAGCAATCGATCGATGAAGTACCGAACTGTCGTCATTGCCGCGGCCTGCTGCGCGGCCCTCATCGGGCTGGCCCACAGCGCGGACAAGAAGGAATCGCTCTACACCGTGGTGGATGGGAACAAGGTCGATCCCAACACCATGAAGGGCTTTCGCACCTGGCGCAGCGCCGCCTGCGACCGCTGCCACGGCCCCAACCAGGAAGGCATGGTCGGCCCGTCGCTGATCAACAGCCTCAAGACCCTGAGCAAGGATGACTTCCTGAAGACCGTGCGCGAAGGCCGGCTCGACAAAGGCATGCCCAGCTTCGGCGGGAACCCGGCCGTCGCGGACAACCTGAACGCCTTGTACGCCTACCTCAAGGGCCGCTCTGACGGCGCCATCACCTCGGCCAAGGTTCAGGAGATGCAATGAAGGCACTGCGCCGCTTCGTACCGTTGGCCTGT
This sequence comes from Betaproteobacteria bacterium, assembly GCA_005884255.1. GTDB lineage: Bacteria > Pseudomonadota > Gammaproteobacteria > Burkholderiales > Burkholderiaceae_C > VBDL01. The sequence goes on from VBDL01000799.1 coordinate 1,022, forward strand.
GCGGCGGCGCTGCTGCTGCCCGGCACCGTGCCCGCCGCGGCCGAGGAGGCGCCGGCGCGCAAGGCGTTCCGCGTCTGCCAGGACCCGAACAACCTGCCCTTCTCCAGCGTCAAGGGCGACGGCTACGAGAACCGCATCGCGGAGCTGTTCGCACGCGAGCTGGGCCTGCCGGTGGAGTACTACTCGTTCCCGCAGCGCCTGGCATTCATCCGCAACACGCTGCGCTACAAGCTGCCCGGCGAGGACTATCGCTGCGACATCGTGATGGGCGTGCCGGCCGGCTTCGACCAGGTGTCGGCCACCAAGCCGTACTACCGCTCGACCTACGCGCTGGTGTTCGCCAAAGGCCGCGGCATGGACACGGTGACGTCGGCCGACGACTTCCTCAAGCTCGATGCGCAGAGGCTCGCACGCCTGCGCATCGGCATCTACGACTGCACGCCGGCCTCGCAATGGCTCGCGAAGCACGAGCTCGTGGTCCGTGCCGTGCCCTATCCGATCATGAACCCGGACCCCGACCAGTACCCCGGCGAG
>VBDL01000799.1:1576-2939 GCA_005884255.1 Betaproteobacteria bacterium
CCATCGTGTGGGGCCCGATCGCCGGCTACTTCGCCAAGCGGGTGGGCGCGCCCGAACTGGTCGTGGTACCGCTGGCCTCCGAGCCCGGCGTGCGCTTCGACTACCCGATGGCGATGGGCGTGCGCTACGGCGAGCGTGCCTGGAAGGACCAGATCGAGGCGCTGATCGACAAGCATCGCGGCGAGATCACGGCCATCCTGCGCGATTACGGCGTGCCGCTGCTGGACAACGACCGTGCGCAAGGCCCCCGCCAGTGAGAAGAGCGTGACGCTGGCAAGCTCCGCATTGCTGGCCGCCTGCCTGCTCGTCAGCAGGCCGGCATGGGCCGAGCCGCTCGACCGCAAGGCGCTGGCGCGCCTGGGCCGCAGCGTGCTGCGCATCGAGGCCGTGAACGGCAGCGGGCGCGTGGCCATCGGATCCGGCGTGATCGTGGCCGACGATCAGGTCATGACCAACTGCCACGTCACGCGCGGCGCCACCCAGGTGATGGTGATCCAGGGCAGCTCGAGCGCGCGTGTCGATGCGCAGGCCGCCGAGGTCATGCGCGACATGTGCCTGCTGCGCGTGCCCGGCCTGCAAGCCGCGGCCGTGCCGCCGGTGGCCAGCGCGCGCTCGTTGCGGCAGGGCGAGGAGCTGGTGGCGCTGGGCTACACCGGGGGCGCCGGCCTGCAGATCAGCAGCGGCCGCGTCGTCGCGCTGCACCGCTGGGAAGGCAGCCATGTCATCCAGTGCAGCAACGGCTTCAGCTCCGGCGCCAGCGGCGGCGGGCTGTTCGACCAGAACGGGGCGCTGGTGGGCATCCTCATGTTCCGCCTTCCCGGCGGCAAGGCGCAGTTCTATGCGGCGCCGATCGATTGGCTGTCCGAGCGGCCTGGCAGCGAGCTCGCCTTCGCACCGGTGCAGCCTCTGAGCGGGCGGGCCTTCTGGGAGGCAGCGCCGGACGCGCAACCCTGGTTCCTGCAGGCAGCGGCGCTGGAGCAATCGGGGCGCTGGTCCGCGCTCGTGCGGCTGGCCGAGCGCTGGGCGAACGAAGTGACCGACGACCCCGAGCCACACTACCTGCAGGCGGTGGCCCGCGAGGGCTTGGGGCAGCCCGAGTCGGCGATCCAGGCCTGGCAGCGCAGCCTGGCCATCGATCCCGACTACAGCCGCAGCTGGGCGCGGCTGGCGCGGCTGTACCACCGCACCGGGCGCGCGGACGATGCGCAAGGCGCGATCGCCTCGCTGATGGCGCAGGACCCGGGGCTGGCGCTGGAAGTGTCGGCCGAGCTGAAGGCCGAGCAGAAATGAACCACCCCCTACGCGCTTCGCGCGCCCCCTTCGAGGGGGCGACACCAGCAGACCGGCGGAGCCGGATCTGCGG
>VBDL01000800.1 GCA_005884255.1 Betaproteobacteria bacterium
CAGAACGCTCATTGTTCTTTCGAGGCCCAGTTCAGCAGCGGATGCGCGCGCGTGTCGATGACGTGGCTGCCGAGCACCTCGCGCACGCCGCGCAAGCGCGCGATCGCGTCGTCACCCAGGCGCTGCGCGACCATCACGGTGAGGATTTCCAGCACGGTCAAGTGCGCGAGGTAGGCATCGGTGCCGACGTGCATCACCGGATCGTCGGGCACGCGGATGCCGAGCACGACGTCGGCACGCTCGGCCAGCGGCGCGCCGGGCTGCGTGATGGCGATCACCTTCGCGCCCTGCGCGCGCGCCACGTCCACGGTCTCCAGCAGATAGGGCATGCCGCCGACGTGCGAGATCGCCAGCGCCACGCCCGTCGGCCCCAAGGTCGCGGCGGACGTGAGCTGCAAGTGGTAGTCGTAGTAGGCGTTGGCGATGCGCCCCATGCGGAAGAGGCGCGCCTGGAAATCGCTGGCCATGAAGGCCGAGGTCTAGCCCACGGCGTAGCAATCGACGCGCGACGCGGCGGCGATCGCTTCGGCCGCAGCATCGAGCGCCGCCGCATCGAGCTGCGACTGCACGCCGGCCACCACCGAGGCGGCGCTGCGCGTGATCTTCGCCACCACCTGCGCGGTATCGTCGTGCGGCTGCACGCGGCGGTGCAGCGGCGAGCCCGAGATGGCCAGCTCCTGCGCGAGCGCGAGCTTGAACTCGCGCAGGCCGGCGAACCCCAGGTCACGGCAGGTGCGCATGATGGTCGGCACCGAGCTTGCCGAGCGTGTGGCCAGTTGCTCGAAGCTCTCCTCGAGCACGCGCTCGGGGTCGGCGGCGATCAGGTCGAGGATCGCGCGGCGCACCGGCGGCACGCCGTCGCGCAGTTGCGCGATGCGATGCAGCACACCGTTGTTGTTCATGGAATCCTTCAGAAGTGCATTGCCACCGCGTCGCGCACCGCGTAGTCGGCATCGACGATGGGCATCCAGTGCCACTTGTCGAAGGTCGTGCACGGGTGCGAGATGCCGAGGCCGATGCGGTCACCGACCTGCGGGCCGCTGTCTTGTGCGGCGTCCCAGCGCAGGTAGGCGTGCTGGTCCTGCAGTGCGGCGATCTGCCACCCCGCCGGTGCTGGCTGCGCCTGCAGCGCGCCGCGCGGCGCGTAGGCGATCGGCACTGGCAGTCCCGCGTCGAATGAGAGATCGCGCCGGCCTGCCGCGATCAGGGCCAGTCCCGGCTCGGGGCAGGACTGCACGCAGGCCCACACCTCCAGCGCCGGCCGCAAGCCCTCGCCCGGCGCGCAGCACAGACGATGATCAACGGCCGCCACCATGCGCTTGTAGAGGCCGTGGTCGTGCGTCACGTAGCAGCCCGAGCGCAGCAGCCCGCGCACCGGGCGGCTCAAGGCGGGGCGCATGCGGCCGGCCACCAGATCGAAGATGGCCGAGCCGCCGGCCGAGACGATCACCTCGTCGGCGGCGAACCAGCCCTGCGCGTCGCAGTGCTGCGCGATGCGCGTCACGCGCTCCATCAACGACGCGGCATAAGGCTCATCGTCCTCGCTGCGGCCCTTGGCACCCAGGCCCTCGTAGCACTCGATGCCGACCAGCTTCACCGCGGCGCTCGCATGCAGCGCCGCGGCCAGCGCCACCGCTTCGTCATGCGTGCGGCAGCCGGTGCGGCCGCCGGGAATGCCGATCTCGAGCAGCACCTCGAAGGCTTGCGCATCGTGAGAGCGGGACCACGCTTCGATCAGCGCGAGCTGCGCCAGCGAGTCGACGAGGAACGCGACGCGCAGGCCGGCATGATGCAGCGCCGCGCACCGGCGGCCACGCCGATCGCAAGCTGCGTCACGGTGGCGAAGCTCAGCCCCCAGGCGCCGGCATCGAGCTGGCGCTTGAAGAGCTGCGGCGACATCGTCGTCTTGCCATGCGGCGCGAGATCGATGCCCTGCCCCTTCGCATAGGCCTGCATCCACGCGAGGTTGTGCGTGAGCGCCTGGCGCTTGATCACCGCCAGCGGCAGCGGCAGGTCACCGGCCAGCACGTTCCAGCCGGCCGCGCCGATCTCGCTCAGGCGCCGCGGCGCTTGCGTCAACGGATAGCCCTTGGTGCCGGGGCCGATCGTGGAATCGAAGATGTCGTTCATGGCAGAAGATCTTTGCGGA
>VBDL01000798.1 GCA_005884255.1 Betaproteobacteria bacterium
CTGCTTCGTCCTCACCCACCGGCACGCTGTCGTGCGGCAGGTTGGGCACGCTCATCAGCATCGCGGCCATCTCGGCCTGGATCACGTCCAGCCGCTCGGCGCTGCCCTTGAGCTCATCGCCGATGCCACCGACTTCGGCCATCAGCGCCGAGGTGTCGCCGCCCTTTCCCTTGAGCTGGCCGATCTGCTTGCTCAGCGCATTGCGCTTGGCCTGCAGCTCCTCGGTGTGCGTCTGCAAGCGCTTGCGCTCGCCTTCGAGCGACGTGAAGCGCTCGACGTCGAGAAAGGGTTGCGGCGTCTTGCGTGTTTCGAGCTTGGCGAGCACGCCGTCGAGGTCGCGGCGCAATTGATTGATGTCGAGCATGGTGGGCTTTCGAATCTGAAGCGATTGTAAGAACGGCACCCGAAGGTGCCGTCAGCCGAAGCGTGAAGCGGCACCGCTCACGATCGTGACGACGCGACCTCGGCCATCGACTTGTCGCCCAGGCCCTTGGGCAGCGGGAACTGCACGGTCTCGATGACGCCGGGCATCTTGCGCACGCTCACGGCACCCATCGCGCGCAGCCGCTCGATCACGAGCTCGACGAGGATCTCCGGCGCGCTCGCCCCGGCGGTCAAGCCCACGCGCGGCCGGCCTTCGAACCACTGCGGCTGCAGGTCCTCCGGCGCATCGACCATGTAGGCCGGCGTGCCCAGGCGCTCGGCCAGCTCGCGCAGGCGGTTGCTGTTGCTGCTGGTCGGGCTGCCGACGACAACCACCACGTCGACTTGCGGCGCCAGCACCTTCACCGCATCCTGCCGGTTCTGCGTGGCGTAGCAGATGTCCTGCTGCTTGGGCTCGCGCACTTGCGGGAAGCGGCGCTTCACCGCCGCGAGGATCTCGGCGGCATCGTCGACGCTCAGCGTCGTCTGCGTGACCACCGCCACGCGCTCGGGATTCTTCACCGGCGCATGGGCCACGTCGGCCACTTCCTCGACCAGGTAGATGCCATCGAGCAGCTGGCCCATCGTGCCTTCGACCTCGGGATGCCCCTTGTGGCCGATCATGATGAACTCGTAGCCCTCTCTGTGCAGCTTGGCCACCTCGACGTGCACCTTGGTCACCAGCGGGCAGGTGGCATCGAACACCGAGAAGCCACGTGCTTGCGCCTCGTCGCGCACGGCGCGGCTCACGCCATGCGCGCTGAACACCAGCGTCGCGCCGGGCGGCACCTCGGCGAGGTCCTCGATGAAGATCGCGCCCTTGGCCTTCAGGTCGTTGACCACGTAGGTGTTGTGCACGATCTCGTGGCGCACGTAGATCGGCGCGCCGAACTTCGCGAGCGCGCGCTCGACGATCTCGATCGCGCGATCGACGCCGGCGCAGAAGCCACGCGGTTCGGCGAGCAGCACATCGTCCACGCGGGTGTCACTCATCACAGCACTCCGATGAGTTGGACCTCGAAGGTCAGCGGCTGGCCGGCCAGCGGATGGTTGAAGTCGAACAGCAGCCAGTCGTCGCCCACCTCGCGCACCACGCCGGCATAGCTGGCCTGGCCGCCGGGCGTGGGGAACTGCACCACGTCGCCGACGCCATAGTGAGCATCGGGGTCGCCCAGCTCATGCAGCAGCGCGAGCTTCACGCGCTGCAACAGTTCGGGATTGCGTTCGCCAAAGGCCTCGCCCGGGGCCAGCTCGAACGTGATGCGGCTGCCCTCGGCCAAGCCGAGCAGCCGCACCTCCATTGCCGGCGCGAAAGGTGTTCACCACGTCGGCACCGTCCGGACCTGCCAGACGGTAGTGCAGCGTGAGAAACGAACCTTCGGAGACCAGGGGGGCGGTGGCGTTCAAGCGATACTTCCCAGGGAGAACAGCCGCGATTTTAGGGGCTGGCCCTACCCTGCCCTGACGCCAAGGTCATGTCCGTCAAGAACCTGCCCGCCCCGTTGCGCCCGCGCGAGAAGCTGCTCACACAGGGCCCGGCGTCCTTGGCCGATGCCGAGCTGCTGGCGCTGCTGCTGCGCACGGGCCTCGCCGGCCAGGGCGTGCTGCAGCTGGCGCAGTCGCTGCTCGACGCCTTCGGTGGCTGGCAGGGGCTGCTGCGTGCACAGCCGGAGGACCTGAAGCGCATCAAGGGCCTGGGGCCCGCCAAGCGCGCGGAGATCGGCGCGGTGCTGGAGATCGCGCGCCGCTCGATGGCGCAAGAGCTGCAAGCGGCTCCGGTGTTCGAGGCGCCGGAGCGCGTGAAGGCCTTTCTGCGCCTGCAGCTCGATGGGCTCGGGCACGAGGTCTTCGTCGTGCTCTTCCTAGATGCGCAGCACCGGCTGATCCGCCACGAGGAGATGTTCCGCGGCACGCTGACACAGACCAGCGTCTACCCGCGCGAGGTGGTCAAGCGCACGCTGGAGCTGCGCGCGGCGGCGGTGATCCTCGCGCACAACCATCCTTCGGGGGTGGCCGAACCGTCGAAGGCCGACGAGTTCCTCACGCAGGCGCTGCAACGGGCGCTGCAGTTGGTCGACGTGCGCGTGCTCGATCACCTGGTGGTCGGCCATGGCGGCGTGGTGTCGTTTGCGGAGCGGGGTCTCTTGTGACCAAGGTCGCGCGCAGCCTGCAGGAGCTCGGCGACCTGCGCGCCGCGCTGCTGAAGGCGCAGCACCGGGCCGCGGCGGAAGCCGAGCGCCTGCGGCTGCAGCATGTGCGCGAGAAGCGCGAGCGCGAGCTGTTCGCGG
>VBDL01000064.1 GCA_005884255.1 Betaproteobacteria bacterium
CGACGCCAGCCGCCGCGTCGTGATGAACCTGCTGTTCCTCCTTCTCGTCGTTGCGCTGCTCGTCGCCGTGTTCGGCGGCGGCGCGCCGCGCCTGAAGGAAAAGACCGCGCTGGTGCTCGACTTGAAGGGGCCGCTGGTGGAGCAGCGCGCCGGCAGCGTGCGCGACGACATCGAGCGCCAGGCCTTCGGCGGCGGTGCGCCGAGCACGCGGCTGCGCGACGTGCTCACCGTGCTCGAAGCCGCCGCGAAGGACGACAAGATCGCGCGCGTCGTGCTCGTGCTCGACGACTTCACCGCCACCGGCCTGCCCGCGCTGCGCGAGGTGACCGCCGCGCTCGATCGCTTCAAGGCCAGCGGCAAGCAGGTCGTCGCCTGGGGCTCGAGCTACGACCAGGCGCAGTACTACATCGCAGCGCATGCCAACGAGGTCTACCTGCACCCGATGGGCATGGTCTTCCTCAAGGGCATGGGCCGCTACCGCGCCTACTACCGCGACGCGCTCGACCGCCTGGGCGTCAGCGCCAACGTGATGCGCGTGGGCAGCTACAAGAACTTCGGCGAGACCTTCGCGGCCAACGGCCCGTCGAAGGAGTCGCTCGTGTCGGAGAGCTATCTCTACAGCGGCCTGTGGGCCAGCTACACCGAGGGCGTCGAGCTCGCGCGCAAGCTGCCCGGCGGCAGCATCGTGCAGGGCATCGACGAGCTGCCGCAGCGCTTCGCCGCGGTGGGCGGCGATGCGGCCAAGCTGGCGCTGCAGTCCAAGCTGGTCGATGGCCTGAAGACGCGCGACGAGCTGCGCGCGCTGCTCATCGAGCGCGGCGCCAAGGACGATAAGCACAAGAGCTTCCGCCAGGTGTCCTTCGCCGACTACCTGTCGCGGCAGACGCCGAAGCACACGGGCGATGCGGTCGGCGTGGTGGTCGCCGCCGGCGAGATCGTCGATGGCGATGCGCCGGCCGGCAAGATCGGTGGGCGCACCACGGCCGAGCTGATCCGCAAGGCGCGCGAAGACGATCAGATCAAGGCCATCGTGCTGCGCGTCGACTCGCCCGGCGGCAGCGCCTTCGCATCGGAGCAGGTGCGGCGCGAGCTGGAAGTCACGCGCAAGGCCGGCAAGCCGGTGGTAGTGTCGATGGGCAATGTCGCTGCCTCCGGCGGCTACTGGATCTCGATGGCCGCCGACGAGGTGATCGCCGACCCGGCGACCATCACCGGCTCGATCGGCGTGATCGCGATCCTGCCGACCGCCGAGAAGGCGATGGACAAGCTGTCGCTGCACACCGGCGGCGTGACGACCACGTGGCTGGCCGGCGCCTACGACCCGCGCCGCGCGATGGACCCGCGCTTTGCGCAGCTGGTGCAGTCGAGCATCGAGCACGTCTATGGCGACTTCACCGCCAAGGCCGCCGCCGCGCGCAAGACCACGCCGGACAAGATCGATGCGGTGGGCCAGGGCCGCGTGTGGACCGGCGCGCAGGCCAAGGAGCGCGGCCTGGTCGACCGCCTGGGCAGCTATGGCGACGCGCTGAAGGCCGCGGCCACGCGCGCCAAGCTGCCCGAGGGCTACCGCGTGAGCTATGTCGAGCGCGAGCCGGGCAAGCTCGAGCGGCTGCTCGGCATGTTCGGCGACAGCGCCGCGCAGGCGTTGGCCAAGCGCTTCGACATCGAGCTCACGTCGATCACTGGCGTGCCGCCGGCGGCGGCGCGCGATGCGCTGCACGAGCTCGGCTGGCTGAGCGAGCTCGCCGACGGGCGCAAGCCCTTCGGCGTGGTGGCGCACTGCCTGTGCGGGGACAACCCCTGATCCGCTGATCAGGCGTTCTGCACCCCGGCGCGCGCCGCGTCGACGACGAAGCGCGCCGCAGTGCGGATGCCGCTGTCGGCATCCTTCACGTTGTCGAGCACGCGCAGTTGCGCCTGCAGTTGCCGCGCGCTCAAGGTGAGCCGCACGTAGCCGCGCTCGTCGCTGCGGCCGTACTTGATGTGCGGGTTGTAGGCGAGCGCGGCGGTGAGGCGCTCTTGCGCGACGCCTTCGCTGGTGATCGACGTGCCGCAGAACTCGCTGGCGACGACCGGCGCCTTGTCGTCGTCGAAGTCGCTCTTCAGATCCGCCACGTAGTTCGCGTGCACGTCGCCGCCGAGCACGACGACGCCGGGCACGCGCTTGGCGGCCACGCCATCGAGCAGGCGCTTGCGCGCGGCGGGGTAGCCTTCCCAGCCGTCGGTCCACGCGCTACCGCCGGGGCTGTCGGCGCTCTTTGGATCGCGCGACGTGAAGTGCGCCATCAGCGTCTGCTGCGCGAGCAGGTTCCATGGGCGCTTCAAGTCCCAGCCATCGGCGAGCCACTGTTCCTGCGCGGCACCGAGCAGGCTGCGCTTGGCATCGGCGAGCGCCGCGCAGTCCTTCACCAGCACGGTAGTCGAGCCGCCCGTACGGCCGGCGGGCAGGCACACCTGCGGGTCGCGGTACTGGCGGTCATCGAGCGCGTGGATGCGCGCGAGCTTGCCCCAGTCGTGGCGCGCGTAGATGCGCATGTCGGCACCGTTCGGCCGCGCGGACTTCGGGAACGGCGTGTGTTCCCAGTAGGCTTGATAGGCCGCGGCGCGCTGCGCGAGAAAGCTGTCGCCGCTCAAGGTCTGCCCGCGCGCGTTGGCGTAGTCGTTCTCCACCTCGTGGTCATCCCACACATAGAGCCACGGCACGGCGGCGTGCGCGGCCTGCAGCGCCGGGTCGCTCTTGTATTGCGCATAACGGGCGCGGTAGTCGTCGAGCGTGCGCGTGTAGCCACCTGAATGCGCGCGCACGCGGCCCGGGACCCACGGGTATTCGTAGATGTAGTCGCCGAGAAACATCACCAGGTCCAGCGGCTCCTGCGCGACGTGCCGCCACGCGGCGAAGTGGCCATGGTCCCAGCGCTGGCAACTGGCGATCGCGAACTCGAAGCGGCTCACCTCGGCATCGGCGGCGGGCGCGCTGCGCGTGCGGCCCACGGCGCTGCGCTGGCCGAGCGCGCTGAAGCGATAGAAGTACCAGCGCCCGGGCTGCAGGCCGGCGGGCTCGGCATGCACGCTGTGTGCCCAGGCGGTTTCCGCCACTTCGACGCCGCGCGCGGCGATGTCGGTGAAGCCTTCGTCGCGCGCGATCTCCCAGCTCACGTCGACACGCTCGGGCAGTGCATCCCCGGTGAGCTTGGTCCACAGCACCATGCCGTCGGGCCGCGGGTGGCCGGACGCGATGCCGAGCGCGAAGCGCGGCGTGTCGGCGGCGAGCGCGTGGCGGATGAACAGCGGCGCGGTGCCAGCGGCGAGGAAATGGCGACGGGTCAGCATGGCGGCGAGTTTGCCCTACCACAGTTGGCGCCGGATGCCTTGGCTATGATGCGCCGCCCTCCCTGCATCTCATGGCCGACGCTCCTGCATCACTCAATCCCGCGCAGCTCGCGGCCGTCCATCACCTGAGCGGGCCGTGCCTCGTGCTTGCCGGTGCCGGGTCGGGCAAGACGCGCGTCATCACGCACAAGATCGCGCGGCTGCTGCAGGCGGGTCTGGAGCCGAAGCAGATCGCGGCGATCACCTTCACCAACAAGGCGGCGCAGGAGATGCGCGAGCGCGCCAAGGGTCTCGTGGGTCCGCGTGCGGCGAAGGACCTGGTGGTCAGCACCTTCCACTCGCTCGGTGTGCGCCTGCTGCGTGCCGACGGCTCGCGGCTCGGCCTGAAGGAGCAGTTCTCCATCCTCGACAGCGACGACGTGCTCGGCGTGTTGCGCGACGCCGGCGGCTGCACCGACAACGCGCTGGCGCGGCGCTGGCAGTGGACCATCAGCCTGTGGAAGAACCAGGGGCTGGACAGCGACGGCGCCGCGCATGCGGCGAAGGACGATGACGAGCGCGTCGCCGCGCGCGTGATGCAGCGCTACGAGGAGCGGCTGGCGGCGTATCAAGCGGTCGACTTCGACGACCTCATCGGCCTGCCGCTGAAGCTCCTGCAGCGCGACGATGAGGCGCGCGCGAAGTGGCAGGACAGCTTCCGCCACGTGCTGGTCGACGAGTACCAGGACACCAACGCCGTGCAGTACGACCTGTTGAAAGCGCTGGTCGGCGAGCGCGCGATGTTCACCGCGGTGGGCGACGACGACCAGAGCATCTACGGCTGGCGCGGCGCGACGATCGAGAACCTGAAGCGCCTGCCGCAGGACTATCCGCAGCTCAAGGTCATTCCGCTGGAGCAGAACTACCGCTCGACCGGGTCGATCCTGCGCGCCGCGAACAATGTGATCGCCGCCAACCCGAAGATCTACGAGAAGAAGCTGTGGAGCGAATTCGGCGACGGCGAGCCGGTGCGCGTGGTCGAGTGCGACGGCGAGGAGCATGAGGCCGAGCGCGCGGTGGCGCGCATCCAGTCGCTGCGCTCGCAAGGCGGCCAGGTGAAGTTCAGCGACTTCGCCATCCTCTACCGCGCCAACCATCAGGCGCGCGTGTTCGAGCAGAAGCTGCGCGCGGCGCAGATTCCGTACAAGGTCTCCGGCGGCCAGAGCTTCTTCGACCGTGCGGAGATCAAGGACCTGTGCGGCTGGCTGCGCTTGCTGGTGAACCAGGACGACGATCCGGCCTTCCTGCGTGCGGTGACCACGCCGAAGCGCGGCATCGGCCACCAGACGCTGGCCTCGCTCGGCGAGTTCGCCGGCAAGTGGAAGGTGAGCCTGTTCGAGGCGCTCTTCGCCGAGAGCCTCGGCACCACGCTGAACAAGAAGGCGATCGGCTCGCTGCACGAGTTCGGCCGCTACGTCAACGATCTCGAGCACCGCGCGCGCCACACGACAGGTGGCGAGGACGCAAAGGCGCTGCTGCTGCAGTGGCTGAAGGACATCGGCTACGAGCAGCACCTCTACGACGGCGAAGACAGCGAGAAGCTCGCCGCCGCGCGCTGGAGCAACGTGATGGACTTCGTCGACTGGATCGCCAAGCGCTGCGGTGGCGAGATCACGCCGCGCCTGGCGACGGGCCGCCCCGAGGCAGGCGCGCGCCCCTCGGGGGCCGACGCCGAAGGCGTCTCGGGGCCGTCAGATTCTGGCGGCACGTTCGAGAGCGAGAAGCAAAGCGTGCTGCAGGTCGCGCAGACCATCAGCGTGATCATCAGCCTCGCCGAGCGTGGCGACCAGCAGGACGTGGTGACGCTGTCCACGCTGCACGCCGCCAAGGGCTTGGAGTGGCCGCATGTCGTGCTCGTCAGCATCAACGAAGGCCTGCTGCCCTTCAAGAGCGAAGACGACGAGATGACGCCGCAGCGCCTGGAGGAAGAGCGGCGGCTGATGTACGTGGGCATCACGCGCGCACGCACGACGCTCACCGTCAGCACCTTGCGCCGGCGCAAGCGCGGGCGCGACACCGTGCAAGGCATTCCGAGCCGCTTCATCGGCGAGATGAAGCTGCACGAGGCGACGGCGAAGGAAGATCCGAAGGAGCGCCTGAAGCGGTTGCGTACCGAGCTGGCGGCCAAGGCGGCCGCGTCGGCCGCCGCGGCGAAGGAGAGCATGTGAGGCTGCTCGCTGCGGTGATCGCGAGCGCGCTGCTGACCGTGCTTGCGGGGCCGCTACAGCAGCCGTGGCTGGCCTTCGTGTTCAAGCCGCTGACGACGATCCTCATCCTGCTGCACGCCTGGCCGCGCGGTGCCGACGAACCGCTAGTGCGCCGCTGGCTGCTCGCCGGGCTCGGGCTGTCGCTGCTCGGCGACGTGGCGTTGCTGTGGCCGCAGCAGGGCTTTCTGCCGGGGTTGATCGCCTTCCTGCTCGCGCACCTGAGCTACATCGTCGCCTTCAGCCGGCGTGCGCGCTTCGCGGCGCGCTGGCAGCCGTTCGCGCTGTACGCGGCGGTGTCGCTGGCGATCCTGTCTCAGTTGTGGCCGGGCCTGCCCACCGCGCTGCGCGGGCCGGTGATTGCCTACGTGCTGTGCCTGGCGACGATGGCCGCGCAGGCCGCGGTGGTGTGGCTGGTGGCGCGCGGCAGCGAGCACGCGCCGTATCGGCGCATCGCGGCGATCGGTGGTGCGCTGTTCGTCGCTTCCGATGCGCTGCTGGCCACCGACAAGTTCCTCACTCCGCTGCCGGCGCCCGCGCTGTGGATTCTCGCCACCTACTGGGCGGCGCAGTGGTGCATTGCGTCGTCTTTGAAGCGCAGGTAAAGCTGCGGTAACAGCGCTTTTCGCGGGTCATCGCCGCGGCGTCGCGTCGCGTTGGCGGGGCATGCCCTGGAGGCAAAGGAGCATTGCCATGCGAACAGCTCGTTGGGTTCTCGGCGGTGGCACGGCCGCGCTGTGTGTCGCGCTCGTCGGCTGCGTCGTCGCGCCGGCCCAGCCTTACTACGGCAGCGACGTCGTCTATGCGGCACCGCCCGCACCCTACGCCGAATACATCGGCCCGCCACCCGTGGTCGGCCAGATATGGATCAACGGCTACTGGAACTGGGTCGGCGGCCGCCACGTGTGGGCCGGCGGCCACTGGGAAGCGCCGCCGCGGCCGGGCTACCGCTGGGTGCCGCACCGCTGGCAGCAAGACGGCCGCGGCTGGCGGCTGCACCCCGGCCATTGGGACAACCGTTGAGCGCCTTCACATGCCCTTGAACAAACCTGTGTAGCTGCGGCTCACCTCGAGCTTCTGCGGGTGCCCTTTCACGCTGACGATCTGCCGCCCGCGCAGGTCGCGCGTGATGCCGGCAATCGCCTTCGCGTTGACCAGCGTCGAGCGGTGGATCTGCCAGAACGCGTCCGGGTCCAGCTCGTCGACCAGCTCCTTGATCGGCTTGCGGATCAGCGCCTCGAGCTGCGCCGTCTGCACGCGCGTGTACTTCTCGTCGCTGATGAAGAACAGCACCTCGTCCACCGGAATCATCTGGATGCTCTGGCCGACGGTGGCCTGGATCCATTTCAGCGGTGCCGGCGCGCCGCCGGGCTTCATCTGTGAGCTCAAGCGGTGCAGCAGCTGCTGCAGCTGAGGTGTCGACGTGGATTCGTCCGGTGTGCCGCGCGTGGCCAGGCGCTTCTTGATGCGCTCCACCGTGATCTGCAGCCGCTCGCGCTCGGCGGGCTTCAGCACATAGTCGGCGGCGCCCTGCTCGAAGGCCTCGACCGCGTACTGGTCGTAGGCGGTGATGAACACCACCTCGGGCAGCAGCCAGTCGTCGTCATCGTCGCTCGGCAGCTGCGCGATCTGCCGCGCCGCCTCGACGCCGGTGAGCCCGGGCATGCGGATGTCGAGGAACACGAGATCGGGATGCTGTTGCTCGACCAGCGTCACCGCCTCGGCGCCGTTCTTCGCTTCGCCGACGATCTGCAGCTCAGGCCACACCTCGGCCAGGCGCTGGCGCAGTTGCTCGCGCATCAGCCGCTCGTCGTCGGCGATGACAGCTTTGAAGGGAGTCGTGCTCATGCGCGGATGGTAGTGGTGCTGCGCCGCCACAGCCAGCGGATCAGCATCGCTACCAGCAGCAGCGGCGCGGTCAGCAGCGCCAGCAGCAGCGTCAACGGCAGCAGCAGCCCGAAGGCGATGGCGGCGAGCACGATCAGCGGCACGGCCAGCACGAGCAGGAGTCCGAGTGGCAGCACCAGCAGGCAGATCACGAAGGTGACGACGCCGGCCATCGCCACCGTCATCGCCGTGCCATGCATGCGCACCGTTTCATCGTCGATCGTGAAGACGAATTCGCCGTTCATGTCGCTGAGCCAGGCCACCACGGCCGCGGTGGCGAGCAGTGCGATGGTCAGCAGCACGAGGCTCACGCCCGTCCACAGGACTCGACCAGCTTTCATGCGGTGGCTCCTTCGCTGTTGCGAGTCTCGTAGGGCAGCTCGATCGTCACGACGGTGCCGCTGGGCCGGTTCTCTGTGATGCGAACCTGCGCACGGCTGCCATACAGCAGCTGCAGCCGCTCGCGCACATTCGCCAGCCCCACGCCGGTGCCGGCGGTCTCGGCCTTGCCGAAGCCCAGGCCCGTGTCGGCCACGGTGACGGCGAGCTTGCCGTGCAGAACTTCAGCCTTCACCTTCAGCGAGCCGCCCTCCGGCTTGGGCTCGAGGCCGTGCTTGATGGCGTTCTCCACCAGCGTCTGCATCATCATCGGCGGGAACCTCGCCGACAGCAGGCCGTCGGGCACGTCGATCTCGAGCTGCAGACGCTCTTCCATGCGCACCTTGAGGATCTCGAGGTAGGGCCGCACCACCGCCAGCTCGCGCTCCAGGTCGGCCACGCCATTGCCGTTGGATTCGCGCATCGTCGGCATGCTGGCGCGCAGCAGCGCGATCAGGTTCTTCTGCATCGCGCTGGCGCGAGCCGGGTCGGTCTCGATCAGGTGGTCGATCGAGGCCAGCGTGTTGAACAGGAAGTGCGGCTCGATCTGCGCCTGCATCGCCGCCATGCGCGCCTCGCTGACCTGGCGCTTCAGCGACTCGGCCTCGGCCATCTCGGTGGCCTGTGCGGCCTTCACCTCGGCCTGCATGCGGCCCTTGGAGGTGATCTTGATGATCGCCGAGCCAACAATCCATAGCCACGCCAGCTCGATCAGCGGATCGCCCAGGCGGATGACCTTCACGCGCTGGCGCGGCGCGCCGCTGTCGTCGACGACGATGGTCGTTTCGCCGGCGGCCTCGGCCGCTTCCTTGGCAGCGTCCTTCGCGGCCTGCTTGGCCTCGCGCGCCGCCTCCTTGGCTTCTTCGCGCGCCTCGCGGGCGGCCTGCTTGGCCTCATCGATGGCTTCCTTGATGACCTCGCGCGAGACCACGCCGGGCGGCAGGTGGATCTCGATGCCATGTTCGCCGGCCGATGCGGAGGCGGCCGGCGCGGACGCCGCCGATGCCGAGGACGCGGGCGCGCTCGCTGCCGTCGCGCTGCGCGGGCGGATGCGCACGCCGTGCTCGTCGACCGTGATGTCCACGCCCTGGTCCGGGCTGCCCGGCAGCGGCTTCTCGATCTTCACCACCGGCTCGCGCGGGGGCTTGGGCGCCTTCGGCACCTTGGTCGCGCGCGGCGCCGGAATCTCGGTCACCGTCTCGCTGAACTTCCACGTGAACGGCGGCAGCGACTGCACGATGGCCGTGAGGATCAGCAGCAGCACCGACAGCAGGATGAAGCGCATCCACGTGATGCCGACCAGCCAGTTGGCATAGCGGCGGAAGTTGCGCACCACCGCGGCGGAGAAGCGCGGCCAGCGGGCTTGAACGGAGAAGGCGTCGGGACGGGTGGCGCTCATTACTGCATCCGAAGGGGGACGCTCGCCACTGTACGCAAGGCTCCGGCCGCTGCCAGGGCGGATCGACGCGCTGCGACGCGGAGGGGACAGACTGCGCTGATCAGCGACAGGCCGGCGCGCTGGTGCCGGCGCTCAGAAGTAGTGCTGGACCAGCACCACCACCAACAGCACCACCAAGACTGCCATCTGCACCGCACGCTGACTCATCATGCCCCTCGTCATCAGAGTTCGAGACTAACAAGGGATGCGCGATCACCGCCACCCCCTTGGCGTGGGATATGCACCCCCTCGAATGCAGGAGGGCTGCGTTACGGCTATTGACGCACGCCCTCGACCTCGACCAGCAGGCGCACGCGGTCGGCGACGAAGGGCAGGCCGTAGGTCGCGCCGACCGTGCTGCGGTCGAACTGCGCCTCGAAGTCGCCGCCACAGACTTCGCGGCGAAACAGCGGGCTGGTGTAGCAGTTGAAGCGCAGCGCCTTCAGCGCCAGCGGCTGGCTGATGCCGCGCAGCGTGAACTCGCCGCGCAGCTCCTTGAGCTTGCCGCCTTCGAAGGCAAAGCGCTCGGCGACGAAGTAGGCCTGCGGATGCTCGGCGCTGGCCAGCAGGTCGCGCTCGCGCAGGCGTGCATCGAGCGCCGCGGTGCCGGTGTTGATGCCGGCGGTGTCGATGGCCAGCGACACCTGGCCGCGGCCGGCCTCGCGGTCGAGCACCACGTCGCCCGCCACCGGGCCGAAGCGGCCGCGCAGCGTCGAGGTGCCGAAGTGCACGACCTCGAAGTGCACGAAGCTGTGCGTCGGGTCGAGCTTGTACGTCGCCGGCTCGGCGTGCGCGACCGCCGCGGCCATGAGCAGTGCCGCGGCAAGCTTCACTGCCGGATACCCTCGACCTGGATGAGCAGCCGCACGTCGTCGGGGAAGCCGAACTCCAGGCCCCAGTTGATGCCCCACAGGCTGCGCTTGACGGTGGCCTCGAAGTCGCCGCCGCAGACCTCGCGCTTGAGTATCGGGTTCTGGTAGCAGTTGAAGCGGACGGCCTTCAAGGTCACC
>VBDL01000801.1 GCA_005884255.1 Betaproteobacteria bacterium
GATCATGTGCTACGCCATCTGCGCGCTGGCGATGGATCTGATCTGGGGCTACACCGGCATCCTCTCGCTCGGCCACGGCCTCTTCTTCGCGCTCGGCGGCTACGCGATGGGCATGTACCTGATGCGGCAGATCGGCCGCGCCGGCAACTACCAGTCGGACCTGCCGGATTTCATGGTCTTCCTCAACTGGAAGACGCTGCCGTGGCATTGGGCCGTGAGCGATTCGTTCGCCGCGCAGTTGCTGCTCGTCATCGCCGTGCCCGGCCTGCTCGCCTTCGTGTTCGGCTTCTTCGCCTTCCGCTCGCGCATCAAGGGCGTGTACTTCTCGATCATCACGCAGGCGCTGACCTTCGCCGCGATGCTGCTGTTCTTCCGCAACGAGACGGGCTTCGGCGGCAACAACGGCTTCACCGACTTCAAGCGCATCGCTGGCATCCCGATCGCCACCGCCGGCATGCGCGTCACCTTGTTCGCGCTGACCGGCGTGGTGCTCGTGGGCTTCTATCTGATGGCGCGCTTCATCGTGCGCAGCAAGTACGGCCGCGTGCTGCAGGCGATCCGCGACGCCGAATCGCGCGTGATGTTCAGCGGCTACGACCCGCTGGCCTACAAGCTGTCGATCTGGACGCTGTCGGCCGTGATGTGCGGCGTGGCCGGCGCGCTGTACGTGCCGCAGGTGGGCATCATCAACCCGAGCGAGATGTCGCCGGCCGCATCGATCGAGATCGCGATCTGGACGGCGGTGGGCGGCCGCGCATCGCTGATCGGCCCGATCGTCGGCGCCTTCTTCGTCAACGGCGCGAAAAGCTGGTTCACGCAGGCCTTCCCGGAGTTCTGGCTGTACTTCCTGGGCGCGCTGTTCATCGCGGTGACGCTCTTCCTGCCGCAAGGCATCGTCGGCTTGTTCCGCAAGTCCGTGCAGGGATCCCGCGAATGACGCCCGATCTGATGGAGGCCGGCGCGCGCGCGATGAGGGAGCACCTGGCGCACGGCAGCCTGGCCAAGACCCACGAGCCGGACTTCCGCCACGGCATCGCGCTGTACCTTGACGACATCACGGTGAGCTTCGACGGCTTCAAGGCGCTGAACGCGCTCTCCTTGAGCATTCACGTCGGCGAGCTGCGCTGCATCATCGGCCCCAATGGTGCCGGCAAGACGACGATGATGGACGTGATCACCGGCAAGACGCGGCCCGATGCCGGCAAGGCCTTCTTCGGCGCGACCATCGATCTCTTGCGGCTGCACGAGAACGACATCGCACAGGTGGGCATCGGCCGCAAGTTCCAGAAGCCCACCGTGTACGAGCAGCTCACGGTGTTCGAGAACCTCGAGCTGGCGCTGAAGGCCGATCGGCGAGCGCGCGCGTCGCTGTTCTCGCGCCTCTCGGGAGCGCAGCTCGATCGCATCGGCGAGGTGCTGGCGCTGATCCATTTGAAGGCGCAGGCGCAGCGCGTCGCCGGTGCGCTGTCGCATGGCCAGAAGCAGTGGCTGGAGATCGGCATGCTGCTGATGCAGGACCCGAAGCTGCTGCTGCTCGACGAGCCGGTGGCCGGGATGACCGACGAGGAGACGGAGCGCACCGCAGAGCTCTTTCTCTCGCTCGAAGGGCAGCACTCGCTGGTCGTCGTCGAGCACGACATGAAGTTCGTCGAGCAGCTCACTCAGGGGCGCAAGACGGTGACGGTGCTGCATGAGGGCAGCGTGCTCGCCGAAGGGCTGCTGTCGGACGTTCAGGCCAACGGCAAGGTGGTCAGCCCACGCGCGCCGGCGGACGATGGTGGGCTGAAGCCCACCCTACGGGTCGAGCAGCTCAACCAGTACTACGGCGGCTCGCACATCCTGCGCAATCTGTCGCTCGAGGCCAAGCTCGGCGAGGTGACCGTGATCCTCGGCCGCAACGGCGTCGGCAAGACGACGCTGCTCAAGAGCCTGATGGGCGTGGTGCCGATCAAGACCGGCAGCATCACGCTCGACGGTCACGACGTCACGCGCGACACGCCGTATCAGCGCGTGCGCCGCGGTATCGGCTACGTGCCGCAGGGCCGCGAGATCTTCGCGCGCTTGACGGTGGAAGAGAACCTGCGCATGGGCCTGGCCACGCGCAGCGCCGCTGTGCAGATTCCGACAGAGCTGTTCGATTTGTTCCCGGTGCTCAAGCAGATGCTGCAGCGGCGCGGTGGCGACCTGTCGGGCGGCCAGCAACAGCAGCTCGCCATCGCACGCGCGCTTGCTGCCGGCCCGAAGCTCTTGATCCTCGATGAGCCGACCGAAGGCATCCAGCCGTCGATCATCAAGGACATCGGTCGCGTGATCCGCATGCTGGCCGACCGCAAGACCATGGCCATCGTGCTCGTCGAGCAGTACGTCGACTTCGCCGCCGAGCTCGCCGACCAGTACCTGGTGATGGAGCGCGGCGAAGTGATCGCACGTGGTGCAGGCCGCGACATGCAGCGCGACGAAGTGAGGCGCCTCGTTTCGATCTGATAGTTCTGTATCGGGGCCTCTGCCTTGCATGCTGATGCGGCGACGTATCAGCAGGGAGCAAGACATGAACGTCCACGATGCAGGGGTCGTCGCCCCGGCACGCCCGCGTGCTGCCGATGACATCACTCTGATCCGCCCGGTGATCATTGCCGGCGGCAGCGGCACGCGGCTGTGGCCGCTGTCGCGCGGGCAGATGCCCAAGCAGTTTCTCGCGCTGGCCGGCAGCGGCGGCAAGACGCTGTTCCAGCAATCGCTGTTGCGCACCGTGGTGCTCGCTGCGCCGAATGCGAGCGTGGCTGCACCGATCGTGGTCGGCAACGAGGCGCACCGTTTCATGCTGCTCGATCAGATGCGCGAGCTCATGATCGAGCCCGCGGCGGTGCTGCTCGAGCCCGAAGGGCGCAACACCGCGCCGGCGCT
>VBDL01000106.1 GCA_005884255.1 Betaproteobacteria bacterium
GAAGTGTTCCACGCGCTGAAGAAGATCATCGACGCCAAGGGCATGAGCACCGCGGTCGGCGACGAAGGCGGCTTCGCGCCCAGCGTGCCGAACCACGAAGCGGCGATCCAGCTGATCCTCGACGCCATCGACAAGGCCGGCTACACCGCCGGCGAGCAGATCGCGATCGGCCTCGACTGCGCGGCCAGCGAGTTCTACAAGGACGGCAAGTACAAGCTCGAAGGCGAAGGCCTGAGCTTGAGCGCGCCGGAGTGGACCGACATCCTCGCCACCTGGGCCGACAAGTACCCGATCATCAGCATCGAAGACGGCATGGCCGAAGGCGACTGGGACGGCTGGAAGCACCTCACCGAGCGCCTGGGCCAGAAGCTGCAGCTGGTGGGTGACGACCTCTTCGTCACCAACACCAAGATCCTGCGCGAGGGCATCGAGAAGCGCATCGCCAACTCGATCCTCATCAAGATCAACCAGATCGGCACGCTGACCGAGACCTTCGCCGCCATCGAGATGGCCAAGCGCGCCGGCTACACCGCGGTGATCAGCCACCGCTCGGGCGAGACCGAAGACTCCACCATCGCCGACATCGCGGTGGGCACCAATGCCGGCCAGATCAAGACCGGCTCGATGTCGCGCTCGGACCGCATGGCCAAGTACAACCAGCTGCTGCGCATCGAGGAAGACCTGGGCGACGTGGCCAGCTACCCCGGCCGCGGCGCGTTCTACAACCTGCGCTGACGCGCGGTTTGAAGTTCGTCACCGCCGCTCTCATCGCGCTGCTGGCGCTCGTGCAGGCCGAGCTGTGGTTCGGCAAGGGCGGGCTGCCGCGCGTGTGGGGGCTGCAGGCGCAGTTGCGCGAGCAGCAGGCGGCCAACGACGCGGCGCGCGCGCGCAACGAGCAGCTGCAGGCCGAGGTCAGCGACCTCAAGGAAGGCCTCGAGATGGTCGAGGAGAAGGCGCGCCTGGAGCTCGGCATGGTCAAGCCCGACGAGATCCTCGTACAGGTGCAGACGCGCCGCTGATGGCGATGACGCCGCCGCGCATCGGCATTGCAGGCACGGCCGCCCCGCGCTTCGCCGAGCGCTTGCAGCAGGCGGCGCAACAGCACGACGCGCAGCTTCGAGCGCACGCACTGCAGCCCGGCGACTCACCGGCTGCTTTCGCGCATGTCCTGCTGATCGCGGGCGACGACGATGCCGTTTGGCGCACGGCGCTGAGTGCCGGCAGCACGCCGTGGAGCGTGGTCCACGGTGACGACGACGCGGCCATCGAGGCCGCGGTGAATGCGCTGACGCCGCTGCTGCTGCAGCGCGCGCCGAGCCACGGGTTGCTCAGCCGTCTGCAACAACGCGACGCCGCACAACCGGCCTGGCGCTGGGTGTGCGAGAAGTGCGACTCGCCGGAGTGCGAGCACGCGATGCTCAAGCGCTGAGAAGCACGATCGCGATCGTCAGCAGGCCCAGCCCCAGGTTGACCATCACCCAGCGCCGGATGCCGGCCAGCGCCGCCGCGCCCGCGGCCCACTCCTGCGCCTGAACGGCGCGCGCCAGCCGCCGGTACAGGACCAGGCGCACGTGGCCGAAGATCAGCAGCATCAGCACGCCAAGAGCCGCCATCGCGTGCCAGGCCGGCGGCACGGGCACTCCCGTACGCGCCACGCCGGCCATCATCCAGGCGCCCGTCAGCAGCACCAGCGCACCGGCCACCGCGACGATGGCGAAGAAGCGCTGGAACACCTGCTGCATCAGGCGCACGCGCGCCGGGCCGTCGAGCACCGCCAGCGCCGGGCGCAGGCTGAACTGCGAGAAGGCCATGCCGCCGATCCACACCACCACGCCGAGCACGTGAATCGTCTTCAGCAGTGCATGCAGCATCGCGCAGGCTCAATGAACGACAGATGGCGACGGCGGCTGATCGCGCTCGGGCGTGAACAGCTCGCCGACGTCGACCGCGTCGAAGTGGTACTGCTCGCCGCAGAAGTCGCAACCGACTTCCACATTGCCGCGCTCCTCGATGATGCCGTCCACCTCCTCGCGCCCGAGGCCCTTGAGCATGTTGCTCACGCGCTCGCGCGAGCAGGTGCACAGGAACTTCGGCTGCAGCGGCTCGAAGCGCAGCAGGTCTTCTTCCCAGAAGAGGCGGTGCAGCACGGTGCCGGCGTCCAGCGTCAGCAGCTCCTCGGGCGTCAGCGTCGAGGCTAGGTGCGCGATGCGGTTGTAGGCCTCGTTCAGACCGATCTCGTCTTCATTGCGCGCGCCGAGGTTGCCCGCGCCATCCACCGGCAGGCGCTGGATCAAGAGGCCGGCGGCGACCTCGTCGTTGGCGGCGAGCACGAGCTTGGTGTCGAGCTGCTCGGACTGCAGCATGTAGTGCTCGAGCACCTCGCTCAGGTTCTGCAGCGGCTCGCGGCGGTCGCCATGCAAAGGCACGATGCCCTGGTAGGGCTGCTGGCCCGGCAGGCGGTCCTTCGGGTCGAGCGTGATCGCGCAGCGGCCCTTGCCGTGCACGTTGAGCATGGCTTCGAGCCGCGCGCCCTCGGTCACCTCGCCCACCACCTTGGCCGTCGTGCGAAAACTCAGCGCCGGCTGCACCTCGGCCACGGCCAGTTTCACCGGGCCGTCGCCGAACACCTGCAGCACCAGCGCGCCGTTGAACTTGATGTTGGCCTGCATCAGCACGCCGGCCGCGGCCATCTCGCCGAGCAGCGTGCGCACCGGCGGCGGATACGCCGCCTCGCCATCGCGGCGCGCCAGCAGCTCGCGCCAGCCGTCGGTCAGGCGCACGAGCATGCCGCGCACCGGCAGGCCTTGGAACAGAAACTTGTGCAGTTCGCTCATAACTTCTTCAGACCCGCGCGGTAGCGCCGCGCGTTATCGACATAGTGTTTCGCATTCCCCTCGAGCTGCGCGATCTGCTCGGGCGTCAACTCCCGCACCACCCGCGCAGGCGAGCCCATGATCAGCACACCATCGGGAAACTGCTTGCCCTCGGTGACCAGCGAGCCGGCGCCCACGATGCAGTTCTTGCCGATCTTCACGCCGTTCAGCAGCACCGACTGGATCCCGATCAGCGACCCATCGCCGATCACGCAGCCATGCAGCATCACCTGGTGGCCTACCGTCACGTTCTCGCCCAGCGCCATCGGGACGCCCGCGTCGGTGTGCAGCACGCTGCCATCCTGCACGTTGCTGCCGCGCCCGATCTGCAGCCATTCGTTGTCGCCGCGCAGCACCGTGTTGAACCAGATGCTCACATCCTCGGCGAGCACCACTCGACCGATCACATCGGCCGAGTCGGCGACCCAGGCGGATGCGGCGATGCGGGGCGCGTCGTCCCCGAGTTGATAGATGGCCATGGTGGTTCGCTTGCAAGGGCAAGGTCATAATTTTAGGGATGGAGCTTCGTCACTGTGCGCTGGAGGTCTTGTGCCTCGCCGACCCCGGCGCCAAGGCGGAAGCGGCGCGCGCCCTGTTCGACGGGATGAACCGCGCAACGCTCGATGCGGACGCGGCCCTCGCAGGGCCTCCCACCCTTCCCGGCCGCCCCGAGCGGCCCCGGCTCGTGCCGCCGGCCTCCGTGCCGCATCGCTCGCCTTTCACGCGCGACGGCCGCGCCGCGCTGTTGCACGCGATTGCGCACATCGAGTTCAACGCCATCAACCTGGCGCTCGACGCGGTCTGGCGTTTCGCGGGCATGCCCGAGGCCTTCTACCGCGACTGGCTGCGCGTCGCGTCCGAGGAGGCGCTGCACTTCTCGCTGCTCGATGCGCACCTGCGCACGCTGGGCCACGCCTATGGCGACTTCGATGCCCACGACGGCCTGTGGCTGATGTGCGAGAGGACTCAGGGCGACATCGTGGCGCGCATGGCGCTGGTGCCGCGCACGTTGGAGGCCCGCGGCCTCGATGCGACACCGCCGATCCAGGCCAAGCTCGCGCGCGCCGGCGACCACGCGGCGGTCGCCATCCTCGACATCATCCTGCGTGACGAGGTCGGCCACGTGGCGATCGGCAACCGCTGGTACCGCTTCCTCTGCGAGCGCGAGGGCCTCGATGCCGTCGCGCACTACGACGCGTTGGTCGCACGCTACGGCGCACCGCGCCTGAAGCCACCGTTCAACCTCGGTGCGCGGCGGGCGGCCGGCTTCAGTGAAGATGAACTGGCCCTGCTGGAGGGACGACGATGACCGCTGATCTGCATTTCGTGGGCTTCGGCACCAGTGCGTCACGCTCTGGCGCCGAGATCGATGAGCGCGCCGCGCGGCTGGCCGGCGGGCTGGCCGCGATGGGCATCACCGACGGCGACGTCATCGCGGTGCTGCTGCGTTTCCTTCACGAGGATGGCAGTGAACGCGCCACCGGCGAGGCCGGGCTCGTGTATGCGCGCCAGCCGGCCTTTCCCGATTTCGAGTACCAGAACCAGCCCGAGGCACGGCGCAAGATCGAGCGAGATGGCCGGGTCACGCTGGGCGACGTCGGTTATCTCGATGCCGACGGCTACCTCTGAGCGCCCCCCAGGGCTCGGCAGGCCGAGCGCGCCCCCCGAGGGGGTCAAGGGACTCGGGAGCGGCCCTTCATCCCTTGAGAGAATCGAACGCATGAAAATCTTCGTCGCCGGCTTCCAACACGAGACCAACACCTTCGCGCCGTCGCCGGCCGACTGGGCGGCCTTCAACGCCGGCTCGGCCTTCCCCGCCTTCACACGCGGCCCGGCCATGCTCGACGCGCTGGGCGGCACCAGCCTGCCGATGGGTGGCTTCATCCGCGAAGCCTTGCGGCGCGGCTGGACGCTCGTGCCTTCGGCGTGGGCCGGCGCGTCGCCCTCGGCCCGCATCACCGCCGACGCCTTCGAGCGCATCGCCGAGACCATCGTTGGCGACGCGCGGCAAGGCGGCTTCGACGCGATCTACCTCGACCTGCACGGCGCCGCGGTGGCCGAGAACGCCGACGATGCCGAGGGCGAGCTGCTGCAGCGCCTGCGCGCGGTGGTCGGGCCCGAGATGACGATCGTCGCCAGCCTCGACCTGCATGCCAACGTGACCGAGCGCATGCTGCGCCTGGCCGATGCGCTGACGCCGTTCCGTACCTATCCGCACGTGGACATGGTGCAGACGGCCGAGCGTGCAGCCGATCTTCTGGCGACCATCGCCGCGTCGTCCACGCGGCCGCGCTGCGCGATGCATGCGCTGCGCGTGCCCTTCCTGCTGCCGCTGAACGCGCAATGCACGCTGCTCGAACCGGCGGCCTCGCTGATCGCGCTGCAGGGCGAGCTGGAGCGCCAGCACGGCGTGACGCTCGGCTTCGCGATGGGCTTCCCGGCCGCCGACTTCGCCGAGTGCGGGCCGGTGGTGTTCGGCCACGGCGCGCAGCAAGAGGCCGTGGCGCGCGCGGTGACAGCGCTGCACGCTGCCGTGCTCGGGCAGCGGGCGCAGTGGCGGCTCGAGCTGCTGTCGCCGCACGCAGCGGTGAGCCAGGCGCTGGCCTTGGCGGAGGCGGCCGATGCGCCGGTGGTGATTGCCGACACGCAGGACAACCCCGGCGCCGGCGGTGATTCCAACACCACGGGCCTGCTGCATGCGCTGATCGCGGCGGGTGCGGGGCGGCGCTTTCCCGGCCGCGTGGCACTCGGGCTGCTCTACGACGCCAATGCGGCCGCGGCGGCCTGCGCCGCCGGCGTCGGCGCGACGCTGGAACTCACACTGGGCCGGGCGGTGTGCTGCTTCGATGGCCGCTTGAGCGACCCGGCGCTGCGCGCTTCATGCCGCGTGCTTGCAGTGAGCGATGGTGTCGTCGCGCTGCACGGGCCCATGACCGCCGGCAGCACGCTGCGCTTCGGCCCCAGCGCCTGCGTCGAGGTCGACGGCGTGCGCGTGCTGCTGGTCAGCGGCAAGTGCCAGATGCTGGACCTGGACCTCTACCGCTTCCTCGGCATCGAGCCCGCGACGATGAAGCTCCTGGTCAACAAGAGCTCGGTGCATTTCCGCGCCGCGTTCGCGCCGATCGCCTCGCACATCCTCGTCGCCAAGGCAGCGGGCCCGATGGCCGCCGATCCGGCGGATCTGCCGTGGCAGCACTTGCCGGCGGGCATGGCCCGCCGGCCTTAGGTTGCGTCAGAACGAGTAGCGACCCATCAGGTCGAAGCGCGACATCGTGCCCTTGTCGTCGACAAAGGTCTTGCGCTGGCCCCAGATGTACTCGGCGCCGAGCTCGACGTTCTTGATCGGCGAATAGATCAGGTTGAGGAATACCTGCTGCAGCCTGCGGTTGCCCGGGTTGAGCGGGTCGATCGCCGTCAGGTCGACCTTGCCGCGGTTCATCGCATAGGTGGCCGTGCCGCGCAGCTGGTCGCTGAAGGTCTTGTTGTAGCCGAACACGAAGCCGACGTTGTGGTCGAACGTGATCGCGCCCGTCGTGCCGTCGATCGCATAGCCGTTGGAGCCGTACATCTGGTCGATGTCGCCGTCGACGCGCGCCAGCTGGGCCATCAGCAGGTCCTTGTCGGTCAGCTTGAAGCTGCCGCCGATACCCAGGCCATACCCGCGCTTGGTGTCCGTCAACGAGCGCTTCTCGTGCGCAAGGCCGCGGATGTTGATCGCGCCCCAGTCGAAGCTCTTGTCGAAGCGCGCCACCAGCTCGGGCATGCGCTCGTGCGAGCTGCCGGCGCCGAACTGATCTTCCGGATCTTCCGCAGCGAAGGTGAACTTGTAGCCGGCCTTCGCATCACCCCAGGTGTAGCGGACCATCGTGCGGCGCGAGAACGGCGCGCCGATGGCGCCGTTGAAGTCCACGGTCTCGGGCAGATCGTCCAGGTCCATGAAGGTCGACCAGGTCTGGCCGACCAGCCAGCCGGCGTACTCGCCGTACGCATGGCGCAGGCGCAGGCGGTTGCGGTTGCCCGAGCCATACGAGTAGAAATCAGCCTCGATCTTGGTG
>VBDL01000107.1 GCA_005884255.1 Betaproteobacteria bacterium
CTGAATTGCTCGTTGAGGCCCGACAGGCGATGCAGCTCGCCGCCGGCCACCGCGGACCATGCGTCCTTCGCGCCGGCCACGCGCTTGCGCGCCTGCGCGATCTGCGCCGGATCGAAGCGGCCGAGGCGCGTGGCCTCGTAGTCCACCGGTGCGCTGTGCTGCAGGCCGTAGGCCGCGCGCACGGCCCACAGGCGCGGCGCCTGGGCCGCGTCGCGCGGTGCCCGGCATTGAGCGCAGAAGAAGAGCAGGTCCTGCGCCAGACGATCGGAAGGCTGCACATCGCCGCGCTCGACGGCGCGCAGCTGCGCCAACAGGCGCGAGGCGACACGTTTGCCGTAGACATCGGGCGCCAGCAGGTCCGCGGCCTGGGCCTCGAAGAAGGCGGCCGCCAGGCCCCACAACGTGGCGGTCTGCGCGTCGCGCGCGCCGGCGCCGAGTTCGGCGAACAGCGTGCTCATGCGCTGCGCGGCGTCCCGGCTCGGGCCGCGCATCAGCGTCAGCATCTGCTGCTCGACCTCGCCGCGCGCGTCGGCATCGAAAGCGCGCGCTCGGGCGCTCGCGTTGGCGGGCAGCTCGCGCCAGCGCCAGTCCATCACCCACAAGTCGGCCGGATGCACGCGATCGGCGCCGGCCAGCTGCTGCACCGCGCGGTACTGCGGGAACAGCGCCAGCGGCGACACCGCCTTGCCGCCCAGCATGCGCTGCAGGTAGTCCAGCAGAGCGAAGGAGGCGTGCTCGATGGCTTCGACGGCCTTGAGGTTCAGCGACGCCGGGCGCCCGATGCAGCGCTGCACCGCCGCTTCCGCCGCGCGCAGCACGCTGGCCGCCGTGGGCAGGCCCACCAGCTCCAGCGCGCCCACGCCCTGGTGCAGCTGGGCGCGCGCGTTGCGCAGCACCGCCGGGTCGACGGCGCTGACATCGGAGCCGCTTGCGGACTCGACCTCCTTGAGGTGGCGGCGGAGCAGCTTGTGCGCTGCCTCCAGCGAACGCCGCAACTCCTCCTGCACCCACGCCAGGGCGCTCAGGTCATCCATCGTCTCGGTGTGCTGAGATGCGTCCATGCGTGCCTAGCTGCTGCGGCGCTCTTGTCGAGCGCTTCAATCGATCTTGAATCGGGCCACCGACTGCTTCAGTTCTTCGGCGGTGCGCGACAACTCGCGCACCATCGCGGCGGTGGAGCGCGTGCCCTCGCCGGTCTGCTCGGTCACCGCGAAGATGTGCTGGATGTTGGCCGCCACCACGTTGGCCGATTGCGCTTCGGACAGCGCCTGGTTCGAGATCTGCGCGATCAGGTCCGACAGCTGCCGCGTCACGCGGTCGATGTCGTTCAGCGCGGTACCGGCGGCGTCGGACAGGCGGGCGCCGTCGACCACGCCTTGCGTCGATCGCTCCATGGCGGCCACGGCGTCCTGCGTGTCGGTCTGAATGGTCTTCACCAGCGCCGCGATCTGCCGCGTGGCATCGCCGGAGCGTTCGGCCAGCCGCTGCACTTCCTCGGCCACCACCGAGAAGCCGCGACCCGCTTCACCGGCCGATGCGGCCTGGATGGCGGCGTTCAGCGCCAGCACGTTGGTCTGCTCGGTAATGTCGGAAATCAGCTCGGTGATTTCGCCGATCTCCTGCGACGACTCGCCCAGCCGCTTGATCCGCTTGGAGGTGTCCTGGATCTGGTCGCGCAGCGTGTTCATGCCGCCGATGGTGTTCTGCACCGCCGCGCGGCCCGACTCGGCCGCAGCCAGCGACTGCTGCGCGACCTCGGCGGTGTGCTGCGCTTGCGCCGACACCTCGTTGATTCGGCCGGCCATCAAGAGCACCGCCTCGCCGGTCTGGCGAATCTCGTGCAGCTGCTCGGTCGACGCGGCCAGCAGCTCGGTCGACGTGGCTTCCACCTGCTGCGTGGTGTCGGTCACGCGGGCCACCGTGCCCTGCACCTGCGACACCAGCTGGCGCAGCTCTTCCACCGTGTAGTTCACCGAGTCGGCGATGGCGCCGGTGATGTCTTCCGTCACCGTGGCCTGCTGCGTCAGGTCGCCTTCGGCCACCGTCTGCAGTTCGTTCATCAATCGCAAAATCGCCGCCTGGTTGGCGTCGTTGACGCGCTTGGCCTCTTGCTGCTCGCGCTCGGCCTCCACGCGCTGCGCTTCCGCGGCCTGCGCACGCTGCTTCTGGTCACGCGTGTACAGCAGCAGGAAGCCCGCACCGCTGGCGGCCAGCGCGGCGGCCGACAGCAGCATCAGCAGCAGCCCCAGCGCACCCGCGCCGCTCTCGCGCGACAGCTGCTCCTGCACGCTCTCCAGGCCTTTGCGCAGCGGTTCGCTGTCGGCCACGATGGCGGCCTGCGCCTCGCGCGCGGACACCAGACCCTGCAGGTTGCCGAGAATGGCGCTGGCCTGCGTGCGCGTCTCTTCGTATTGCTTGAGCAGCGTCTGCAGCCGCTCCTTGGTCTGCGCGTCCTTGGTGCCGGGCAGGCGCAGCTCGGGGTTGCCGTTGGTCAGGCCTTCGGCGATCTCGCGGAAGGAGTTCAAGTCCTTGCCGAGCAGGAACACGGCCTCGGGGCTCACGCCTTCCATCGTCAAGAATTCGTTGGCGCTCTTGCCGATGCGCTGCGTCAGCATCACCAGCTGGCCCACGGCGGAGAGTTCAGCGGGCGACGCTTCCTGCTGCAGCTTCAGCGACGACACCGTCTCGGCGGTTTCCAGCAGGTCGGACGACTGGCGGTTGATCGCGCGCAGCGCCTGGCCCACCTGCGTCAGCGTCTTCTGCTGCGCGAGCACCGCGTTGGCGTTCTTCTCGGCGCGGTCGACCAGCGGCAGCAGCGGCTGGATCGTCGGCAGCACCGGCGCCGGCGCCACATGCAGGCCGAGCTCGGGCGCGCCTTCCTTCAGGCCGCGCACGTTCTTCGCGAGCACGTCGGCCGCTTCCTTCACCTCGGGGAAGGCCTGCGGGCTGCCGATCAGCGCCTGCGACACCGACTTCGCGAGGCGCTGCGATTGCATCAGCGCCTGGCCGCTGGCACCCACCTGCGTGGCGCCGCGGTTGGCCGAGGACACCGTGGTGTAGATCGTCGCCGCCAGGCCGATGGCGCCGAGCGCGCCGAGCACCAGCAGCACGCGTTGCTGCTCGGCCACCGGCCGCTTGCCGATCACCGGCAGGCCGGTGGTCAAGGTCGACGGCGGGTTGTCGCCCTGCAGCCGCGTCTCGCTGAACTCGGCGGCCATTTCCGACGGCGCCGACTCGGAGATGATGGAGGTGTACAGCGTGGCCGCCGTGCCGAGATCGAGCGTGGCCGCGCCGCCGCTGCCCGGCAGCGGATCGTTGGCCGCATCGCCACCCGGCGTCTGCACCGTTTCCTCATCGAAGACCGACGCATGCTCTGCGTCCAGGTCCTGCTTAGGGCCCCGCCCCCAAACCTTGACTTTTTCCAGCAAGCTCATGACGTCCTCTCGCGGTATCTCGTGTGATGTCGTGTTTCGTCGTTATTCGGGCTTCAGCGCTTCAGCCGACGATGCTGAGGAACTGCGGATCGGCGGCCAGCTCGGCGAGGCGGATTTCCTGCCACGCGCGGCCGTCACCGTCCCGCCAGGTATTGCCGACAAACGGCGGCCGGGGCCGCCCGTCGGCGGGTGCCGCCTGCAATTGCGGCGCACTGCGCAAGCCGGCCAGGCGATCGACCAGCAAGGCGCAATTCACATTGAGGTTCGGATTGAGGGCGATCAGCCGCGACTGCTCGCGCGCCGCAGCCGCACTGGCGGCGGCTGGCTTGACGCCGAGGAAGGCCGCGAGGTCGACCACGCCGTGCAGGCCGCCGCGCAGGTTGGCCACGCCGAGGAACCAGTCCTGCGTGTGCGGCACGCCCAGCAGCGGCACGGCGGCGAAGATCTCGCCGGCCTGCTCCAACGGGAAGAGGAAGCCGTGGCCGGCACTCTCCACCGCCAGCCAGGACGCGGCGCGCTCCTGCGTGCGGGCGGCCTGCATCCGCTCCGCGAGGCGGCTTTGCAATTCACGCAGGGCTTCTCGATTGGCCATTCGCTCGAAGGTGGAGGTGATGCGCTCGCGCCGGGTTCGCCGATGCGGTCGCTGTCAGTCGAAGGCCTTGATCTTGGCGATCAGCTCGTCGGCATCGACCGGCTTGACGACGTAGTCGCGCGCGCCCTGGCGCATGCCCCAGACCTTGTCGGTCTCCTGGTTCTTGCTCGTGCACATGATCACCGGCACATCGGTGAAGCGCGCATCGCGCGTGATCGCGCGCGTGAGCTGGAAGCCGTTCTGGCCGGGCATCACCACGTCCATCAGGATCAGATCGGGCTTCTCCTCGCCGAGGCGGCGCATCGCTTCCTCGCCGTTCTCGGCGGTGCGCACCGTGTAGCCGCGCTTGGCCAGCAGCTCGGACAGGTGGTGCAACTCGGTCTTCGAGTCGTCCACCAGAAGGATCTTGTGGATGGGCATGGAACTACTCCTCGGGTCGGGGGTCGGCGGTGCTGCGGCCAGCGCCGGCCGACTATCAGCTCGTGCGGCGGTGCTGTTCCACCGCCTGCAGCAATTGATCTTTGGTGAAGGGCTTGGTCAGGTAGTCCTCGGAGCCGACCATGCGGCCGCGCGCCTTGTCGAACAACCCGTCCTTGGACGACAGCATGATCACCGGCACCGCGGCGAAGCGCGGGTTGCGCTTGATGATGGCGCAGGTCTGGTAGCCATCGAGCCGCGGCATCAGGATGTCGCAGAAGATCAGCTGCGGGTCGTGGTCATTGACCTTGGCCAGCGCGTCGAAGCCGTCTTCCGCGAGCACGACCTCGTAGCCGCCCTGGCGCAGGAAGATCTCCGCGCTGCGGCGGATCGTATTGCTGTCGTCGATGACCAGCACCTTGGTCGGGGCGCCGGACGCTTCGTTGCTCACCGCGGATCTCCTCAACGACTGTCGTGTCGCTGCAGGGTCAAAGAATCAGATCTGCACCATCTCGAAGTCCTCTTTGCGGGCGCCGCATTCGGGACACGTCCAGTTCATCGGCACGTCGGCCCAGGCGGTGCCCGGTGCGATGCCGTGCTCTGGATCCCCCGCAGCCTCGTCATACATCCATCCGCAAATGAGGCACATCCAGGTTCGCGATTCACTCACGATGTTGTTGTCGTCAGATCACTACAATGAGCGGGGATTGTAGCCACGCACTTCTGGGAAAACACCAGGGTTTGTGGGCACATACGCAACATACCTCACACTCTCCTGTAACTCTCGGGGTGCTTCGCGCGAGGCTTTCGACCCCTCATTTTCTCCACCCTTTTTACGCCGCCATGAGTTCAGACACCAGCGTGCCCGAAGTGCCTCCCGCGGGCGAAGCGCAAGAGCCGCCCGCTCCGGCCTGCGTGATGAGCTTCAATGCCAGCGATGCCAGCGGCGCCGGCGGCCTCGCCGGCGACGTGTCCACGATCGCCGCGATGGGCGCGCACGTGCTGCCGGTGACCACCGCGATCGTGATGCGCGACACGGCCGAGGTATTCGACAGCCAGGCGCTCGATCCCGACCTCATCGTCGAACAGGCGCGCGGCATTCTCGAAGACGTCACGCTGTCGGCGTGGAAGGTCGGCTTCCTCGGCTCGGCCGAAGGCGTGAGCGCGGTGGCCGAGATCATCTCGGACTACCCCGACGTCCCGCTGGTGGCCTACCTGCCCTCCTTGAGCTGGATCGACGACGACGAGCTGCAGCCCTACCTCGACGCTTTCCGCGAGCTGATCCTGCCGGCCGCCGAGGTGCTGATCGGCAACCACAAGACGCTGACCGACTTCCTGCTGCCCGAATGGGACAGCGAGCGCCCGGCGTCGGCGCGCGAGCTGGCGGTGGCCGCGGCCGAACATGGCACGCGCTTCGTGCTGGTGACCGGCATCGCACTGGCCGCCAAGGGCACCGAGCAGTACATCGACAACGTGCTCGCGTCGCCGCAGGGCGCGCTGACCGGCGAGAAGTTCGAGCGCTTCGAGGCCGCCTTCGTCGGCGCCGGCGACACGCTGTCGGCGGCGCTCGCGGCGCTGCTGGCCGCCGGCAGCGACCTGCAGGCCGCCGTCGGCGAGGCGCTGACCTTCCTCGACAACAGCCTCGATGCCGGCTTCCGCCCGGGCATGGGCAACATCGTGCCCGACCGCTTCTTCTGGGCGCTGCCGCCGGCCGAAGAAGGCGAAGCCGTCGAGGGCGAGGGGGCCGAGCCGCCCGCGGAGGGCGACGAGCCCAAGGGGGGAGTGCCGCGCCGTGTCCACTAACGAAGAGCTGTTCGCGCGCGCGCAGCGGGTCATTCCCGGCGGCGTCAATTCGCCGGTGCGCGCCTTCCGCGCCGTCGGCGGCACGCCGCGCTTCATCACGCGCGCTCGAGGCCCCTACATCTGGGACGCCGAGGACAAGCGCTATATCGACTACATCGGCTCCTGGGGTCCGATGATCCTCGGCCACGGCCACCCGGCGGTGCTCGACGCGGTGCAGCGTGCCGCCGCCGAGGGCTTCAGCTTCGGTGCGCCCACCGAGCGCGAGATCGAGCTGGCCGAAGAGATTCTTTCGCTGGTGCCGTCGTGCGAGCAGATCCGTCTGGTGAGCTCCGGCACCGAGGCGGCGATGAGCGCGCTGCGGCTGGCGCGGGGCGTGACGAAGCGCGCAAAGATCGTCAAGTTCGAGGGCTGCTACCACGGCCACGCCGATGCGCTGCTGGTGAAGGCCGGCTCCGGCCTCGCCACCTTCGGCCACCCGACGAGTGCCGGCGTGCCCGAGGAAGTGGTGCAGCACACGCTGGTGCTCGAGTACAACAACCTGGCGCAGCTCGACGAGGCCTTCGCGCAGCACGGCGCGCAGATCGCCTGCGTGGTGCTCGAGCCGATCGCCGGCAACATGAACTTCGTGCGCGCCAGCGTGCCCTTCGTCGCGCGGCTGCGCGAGCTGTGCAGCCAGCACGGTGCACTGCTGATATTCGACGAGGTGATGACCGGCTTTCGCGTCGCGCTCGGTGGCGCGCAAAGCCTGTATGCGCAGGCCATCCCCAGCTTCAGGCCGGACATCAGCGTGTTCGGCAAGGTCATCGGCGGCGGCATGCCGTTGGCGGCTTTCGGCGCGACACGCGAGATCATGAGCCAGCTCGCGCCGCTCGGGCCCGTCTACCAGGCCGGCAC
>VBDL01000802.1 GCA_005884255.1 Betaproteobacteria bacterium
GAGGCTGGAGCTCTCCCACGGCACCTGCACGCGGCCGGTCTCGCGCGCCACGGACAGGCGCACCTGCTTGAACAGCATCTCCACCGGCAGCCCGGGTGACTGCATGAACGCCAGCAGGTGCTTGGTGTAGAGGCTGTTCTTCTCGCCGGGGTTGTCCAGCGCCACGCCGCCGGGTGCGGTGGAGAAGGCCACCATCGAGCCGAGCGGCGCCTCCACCGGCGCCAGCCCCGACGGCGTCGCGCCGCGGAACTTCAGCCGCCGGCCATCGGGGCCGAGGACTTCCGCGCCGGAGAAGGGGTTGTTGCGGCAGGCGTCGAGGATGACGATGTTGATGCCCTGTCGGATGGCGCCGAGGCGGTCGAGCAGCTCGTTCAAGTCGGCGCTCTTGGCCGGCACTTCGTCCTCGGCGCGGATCTCGGTGTCCACCGGCAGCAGGTAGTTGCGGCCCTTCACCTGCACGCCGTGGCCGGCGTAGTAGATGACGCGCACCGCGGCGCCTTGCGTGGTCACCGAGAACTGGCGGAACGCCTCGATCATCTCGCGCAGCGACGCGTTCTCGCGCAGCACCACTTCGAAGCCGAGCGCGCGCAGTTGCGCGGCCACCGCTTGCGCATCGTTGACCGGATTTTTCAGCGCACCGATTCGGTAGGCGCTGTTGCCGATGACGAGCGCCGCCTTGCGCTCGGCCGCCGCATGGCCGGCGCCGACGAGGCCGGCGAGCAGCGCCGCTGCGCACAGACGACGTCGGCCAATGGGCATGCGGTGGCTCCTCGTCACGGCTTGGCCGGCAGCGCGTCGACGACGGCCACCTGCTCGACGATGCTGCTGGCCTTGAGCTTGTCGCCGCTGGCGGCAAGTTGCGCCGCCGGCACGCGCAGGTAGTAGTCACCGAGCTGCCCGGGGCCTGCCGCCAGGCTGCCGTGCACCTCGACCAGCAGCAGCCGGATGTCGGCCTCGCGCGCGTCGGGCTTGAAGTTCACCTTCAGGTACGGGCCCTTGTCGATCACGCTGGTGGCCTTCAACGCGCGCAGCTCGCTGCTTTCGTCGTCGTTGACGCCGGCGATGTGGAAGATGATGCCGGCCTGCACCGCCACCACCGCCAGCGCACCGAGCAGTGCCGGGCGCAGCAGCGGCTGCGGCGTGATCGACGCGAAGAACTCGCGCAGCCGGTCCATCGAGCTCGGCCCGGCGGCACGGCGCACCGGCGCCGGCCGCTCGGCATGGATGCGCTGCATCGCGCGCTCCAAGCCGACCTCGCTGGACACCGGCGGCAGATCCTCGCGCAGCTTGGTCTGCAGCGACTCGTACCAGCGCAGCTCGGCGCTCGCCGCGGGATGCTCGCGCAGGTACTCGTCGACCCACGCGCGATCGGCCTCGTTCAGCGTGCCGTTGATGCCGCTCCCGCGAGCCGTCCGCCGCCTTCGCGCTGCAGCATCATCTGCAGGCAGTTCTTCAGCTTCTGCCGCGCGTGGAAGAGGCGCGTCTTCACCGTGCCCTCGGGGCAGGCCTGCACCTGCGCCACCTCGGCCAGCGACATGCCTTCGTAGAACACCAGGTGCACGCACTCGCGGTGGTCGTCGGAGAGCTTGTCCATGCAATGGCGCACGCCTTCGCGGCGCTGCGCGTTGGCCAGCATGTCGAAGGCGCTGCCGTCTTCGGCGGCCAGCGTCTCGGCCACGTCGTCGAGATCTTCATGCTTGCTGTCGGGCTTGCGCGAGCGGAACGCCATCAACACCTTGTTGCGCGCAATGCCGATCAGCCAGGTGCTGAATTGCGCATCGCCGCGAAAGCGCGCAGGCGCTTTCCAGACTTCGTAAAGAGAGTCAGCCACGATTTCCTCTGCCTGTGCGGGGTCGCCGAGTTGCCTCAGCACGTAGGCGTAAAGCCGGCGTGAGAAGGCGCGATAGAGCTCGCGGAACGCGGCCTCGTCGGCGCGCTCGATGCGGCCGAGCAGGCGCAGCACCTCGTCGTTGTCCATGCTGTGGCGTGAGGTGAGTGACGTGTGCGCATGGTAGTTCTCCTGGGGGCCGAAGTGTCATCCCTCATTCGCCGCGAAACTGCACGCGGCGCTGCTCGCGGCATACGGGTCGCGGCCGGCCAGCGGCGCGTATTCGCCCAGGCCCACCGCATGCAGGCGCTCCGGGTCGATGCCGTGCATCGCCACCAGGTAGCGCTTCACCGAGTACGCGCGCTTCTGCGACAGCTGCTCGTTGTAACGGTCGGAGCCGGCGGCATCGGTGTGGCCCTCGATGCGCACCGCCTGGGCGGCAGGCAGCAGGCGGATGCCGGCGGCCAGCGCGTCGAGCTGCGGGCGTGCCGCGGGCAGGATGTCG
>VBDL01000803.1 GCA_005884255.1 Betaproteobacteria bacterium
CATCACCACCAGGCCGTAGATCGGCTCCACCGAATCGATGGTGTGGCCGCCGGCGATCGGGATGCCGGCCTCGCGGCACACCGACTCGCCGCCCTGGATGATGCGGCCGATCACGTCCACCGGCAGCTGGTTGATCGGCATCGCCACCAGCGCGAGCGCCATGATGGGCTTGCCGCCCATGGCGTAGACGTCGCTGATCGCGTTGGTCGCGGCAATGCGCCCAAAGTCGAACGGGTCGTCGACGATGGGCATGAAGAAGTCGGTGGTGGCGATCAGCGCCTGCTCGTCGTTGAGCTTGTAGACGGCGGCATCGTCCGCGGTCTCGATGCCCACCATCAGCTCGGGCGGGATGAGCCCGCTGCCGCTGCGCTTCAAGATTTCCGACAGCACGCCGGGCGCGATCTTGCAGCCGCAGCCGCCGCCGTGGGAGAAGCTGGTCAAGCGCACGGCGTCGCTCGGGACGGGGCAGGCGGTGTCGTTCATGGCCGCATTGTGGCCAACAAATCCGCCACCAGTGCCTGTACGGCCTTGGCCTCGACCTCGGGCGCGAACTGCGGCTCCAGCGCGGCGCACTGCTCGGCCAGGCGCTCGGCAAAGGCCGCGTCGCCGGCGAAGCGCTGCATCAGCGCGGCCAGGGCCGGCGCATCGCCCACCGGGAAGTAGCCCTCGTAGCCGGTGCCGAGCAGCCCGACGTTGCCATCGATGCGGCTGGCCAGCACCGGCACCTGCGAGCGCACGGCCTCGATCACGACGTTGGCGCCGCCTTCGATGCGGCTCATGTGCACCAGCGCGCGCGCGCCGGCGATCCATTGCCGCGTGTCCTCGGCGCCCAGGCCGCCGAGCCAGCGGTAGTGCGGGCAATCGGCCATCGTGCGCCGGGCCGCCGCGGCCAGTGCCTCGTCGAGCGGGTTGCCGACGTGCACGATGGACAGCGGCTCGGCCAAGCGGCGTGCCGCGTCCATCAGCGTGAGCGGATCCTTCTCGTCGCGCAGGTGGCCGACAGCGATGAAGTCCGTGGCCTTGTCGCGGCGCAGCACGCGCGCGGCGGATTGAACGATCACGCGCGCCTTGGCCTGCTGCACCGCGCTCAGGCGGCGCAAGGCCTCATGCTGCAGAACGACGACATGGCTGGCACACTCCAGCGAATGTCGCGCGCTCGCATCGCCTCTTTCGATGTCGCGGTACAGATCGGTGCCGGTGAGCACCAGGGCCAGCGGCCGCTGCGGGTGCGCCGCATGAAAGCGCGCGATCGAATCGGCCGAGCGGCGCGCATGCAGCGCGATCAACGCGTCGACCGGCTCACCGTCCCAGGCCTGCGCGATCTGCGCGTCGGCGGCGCCGGCGAGAAAAGTTTGCCAGCGCGCCGCGGTGTGCCAGTTGCCGTTGTTGGCGGCGGCCAGTGCGGGAGTGACGATGAGCACCCGGGGCAGAGACATGGCGACAGCGCTGGCCGCCGCGCTGCGCGACAGCCGCGCACGCACACGCGCCCGGCTCGACGATCTGAGCGACGCGCAATGGCAGGTGCCGCAGCAGGCCGGCGTCAACCCGCCGGCCTGGGAGCTCACGCACCTCGCGTGGTTCGCCGAGTTCTGGATCCTGCGCGGCCCGCATCGCGTCGGTGCCGACGGCTTCGTGCATGCCGCGCAGCCGCCGCGCATCGCCGGCCCGGACGAGTTGTTCGATTCGGCCCGCCTGCCGCATGCCGCGCGCTGGACGACGCCGATGCCATCGCGCGCCGAGGTCTGGCGCCGCCTCGATGCGCAGCTCGAGGCCTGCCTCGCGGCACTGCCCGCGGGCGACGAGGAC
>VBDL01000804.1 GCA_005884255.1 Betaproteobacteria bacterium
CTTCCACCCGTTCGATCGGCGCGCCCCAGGCCGCGCCGACCACCCGGTACTGCCCGTCGAGGCGCGTGACCTTGCCCGGCACAGACTTGAGCAGAGCGCGACCAACCGACGTCTCGGTCCAGACCTTTTCGCTGCCGCGCTGCTCTTCGCGCAGGGTGACATAGTCGCGCGCCATGAAGCGACCCATGTAGCGGGTATCGAGCACCTCGATGCGCTTGAGCCACTTCACGTTGGCGATGCCGTACCAGCCCGGCGCGATCAGGCGCAGGGGGAAGCCATGGCCGGGGGACAGCGCCGCCCCGTTCATCTCGTAGCAGAGGATGTTGTGCGGGCTCATCGCGTCGGCCACCGACATGCTGCGCGCGAAGTTCTGAGTCGTCTTGATCTTGCGAACTTCCTCCTCCTTGAGCACCGCGGCGAGCCCCGCGCCTCGCCACGTGGCGGTGCCGATACCACTCGTGAACCAGGGAAAGCCATGGTTGCCCGAACACTCGAGCGTGAAGACAACCTCTTGCGCCGGCCGGGATTTCAGAGCGGCCAATGACAAGTCGAGGGTCCGCTTGACGAGGCCCGTGACCTGGAGACGCCAATCCTTCTCGTCGATAACCGGCTTGTTGTAGTGGCCGACCTGGAAGAACTTGTCCGTGGGTGTCATCGGCGAAGTGAGCTCTTCCCACGGCTGCAGGTTCGCGACCACCCCGCCACTCGGGTTCTCCGGCGGCTGATCCAGCCACCGGACCGTCTCCTCGCCTGGGCGACTCGGAAGTGATTGCGCGAGCAGCGGGGAGTGAAGAAGCCCGAGACCCGCCCACGCCGCCCCACCCTGCAGCAAGACATCCCTGCGAGAAAGTTCTTGTCTTTCCATGGAGAGCCTCACGGTCTAGCCAGAATGGCTCGAAGAGTTGGGGAGCTTCGGGAGTTCCTTTCATATTCGGCGACGCTTCCGAGAAAGTCCAGTTGGCAGCAGGCACTGGGTCACCTGGAGCCGCAGGGCGGTCGCGATACCGGCACCTGCGAGTGCCGGCCAACACGGCCAGCGTCATCGCCGGGCTGCTGTTGCATCTCGTTGGCAGCCGGCCGCAAACTGATCATCATCATCGACATGGGCATCCCCACCGCGGGCTGCTGGACGTGCTCGCGGTCGAATGAGTCAGATTGCCTTTCGAGCCATCCCGAGAGCCGCCGGTGGCGACCGTCGGGTCGCGCACCGCTGTAGGTGGACGGCACGACCGGTTCCAGCACTGTCACCTCGACGAGTGATCGCCGCTCATCGACCCCAACCGGACATCCAACACCCCAATTTCCCGTCCTTGAAGCGGCCGGCGGCTGAACTCCCTGCCGTCGGGGGGCGCGGACTGCGCCCAATGGCATTACGTCTATCCAACGTCGCGTGCCGCACATGGTGGAATTCTCACCTGCAGATCGCTGCCCATAACAGGTTGACGCATAGCGCGCTGCACAACTTGCGCAAAGGATCGCTCAAGTCGATCATGCACCAGCCGGCATCCGAGTGCGTCCTGACCGGCCCCAGGAGACAGCATGGACATCACCGACCTCCCGGCACACGCTCTTTCCGGCGCGATCCACACGCGACAGGTTTCGTGTCGGGAGGTGATGCAGGCAACGCTCGCCCGCATCGGGGCCGTCAACCCGATTCACAACGCGATCGTCAGCCTGCGCGATGGGGACGCGCTGCTTCGCGAGGCCGATGAGTGCGACGCGCAATTGAAGCGCGGCGCAACGCCCGCAGGGCCCATCGGCTG
>VBDL01000805.1:0-4459 GCA_005884255.1 Betaproteobacteria bacterium
CAAAGGACGATCTCGTGCTGTGCCTCATCTCCGGCGGCGGTTCGGCCTTGCTGTCGCTGCCGGCTGAAGGCCTCACGCTGGACGACAAGCGCGCCATCAACAAGGCCTTGCTGCGCAGCGGCGCCGCGATCGACGAGATGAACTGCGTGCGCAAGCATCTGTCCGCGATCAAGGGCGGTCGCCTGGCGGCGCTGTGCGCGCTGGCCAAGGTCGTCACGCTGACGATCAGCGACGTGCCCGGCGACGACCCGGCGGTGATCGCCAGCGGCCCGACGGTGCCCGACGCCACCACCTGCGCCGACGCGCTGCGCATCCTGCAGCGCTACGGCATCGAGGTGCCGGCGGCGGCGCGCGCCGGGCTCGAATCGGGCACGTTCGAAACGCCGAAACCCGGCGACGCGGTGTTCGCCGGTCACG
Organism: Betaproteobacteria bacterium; assembly: GCA_005884255.1. Classification (GTDB taxonomy): domain Bacteria; phylum Pseudomonadota; class Gammaproteobacteria; order Burkholderiales; family Burkholderiaceae_C; genus VBDL01. The sequence goes on from VBDL01000805.1 coordinate 418, forward strand.
AGGTGCAGCTGATCGCCACGCCGCAAGAGAGCCTCGAAGCGGCCGCGGCCTTTGCGCGCGATGCGGGCATTGACGCGCACATCCTCAGCGACGAGATCGAAGGCGAGTCGCGCGATGTCGGCAAGGTGCATGCGGCGCTGGCGCGCGCGGTGGCGCGCCGCGGCCAGCCCTTCGCGAAGCCCTGCGTGATCCTCTCCGGTGGCGAGACCACCGTCACGGTGAAGGCCAAGGGCGGCAAGGGCGGCCGGGCCACCGAGTTCCTGCTCGGCTGCGCCATCGCGTTGCAGCGCGAGCCGAACGTCTACGTGCTGGCCGGCGACACCGACGGCATCGATGGCTCGGAAGACAACGCCGGCGCCCTCGTCACGCCCGACACGCTGGCGCGCGCCGCGGCCCAGGGCCTGAAGGCGCAGGACTTCCTCGACCGCAACGACGCCTACAGCTTCTTCGCGCCTCTGGGCGACCTGCTGGTGCCGGGGCCGACCTTCACCAACGTCAACGACTTGCGCGCGCTGCTCGTGCTTTGAATGGCGCGCCGCGGCGCGCCGCCATCTCGCGGCCCATCGCTTCGACCGCGGCCTCGCCGCGTGCCGCCATCAGGCGCTGCGCGGCGGGGAACACCAGCTCGTCTTCGAGCGGCAGATGGCGGTCGTACAGCGCAACGAAGGCATTGGCCTGGCGCGCCAGTTCATCCACATCGTCCAGCGCGCCGAGCCGTGCGCGCACCGCCTGCCATTGCGCATCGAGCTGCCGATGCTCACTGTGCAGCCGCTGCGCGGCATCGATCAGCGCCGCATCGCCCGACCCTTCGAGCAGCGGCAGCACATGCCGCTCCTCGTCGAGGTGGTGCTCGCAGCACATCGGCCGCCGCTGAGCGCGCATCGCGATCGGCGCCGTGCGTGCGCAGGTGCGCGACCAGCCGCTGCAACAGCGCGAGCGAACGCCGCACGCGGTCGTGGCAGCCGGCGAGCAGCTCGAACGGTTGGTCGAAGCCAGCAGCCGGCGGGGCGTTGAACATCCGCCCATTGTCTTGGTTAGGCCCAGACCCCGGTGCCGTCGAGGGCAGGCGACGCGTCGACGAACTGCCAGCGCAGCGGCAGCGCCGCCGGGCGGTGCAGCACGTGCTCGACGTGTAGCCGCACCAGCCGCTGCGCGCCGGCGAAGCGGTTCAGTTCCGGGCCTTCCCACACGATCTCGGCGCGGCCATTGACGTGCAGCAGGTCGCCGCTGGCGAAATCGGCGAACACCAGCCCGGCGCGCGGCTCGGCGGCGAGGTTGCCGAAGGTGTTGAAGAAGTTGTTGCCCATGAAGTCGGGCCAGATCAGCGTGCGGCCGTCGTCGCTCACGCCCACGAAGCCGGGCCGCCCGCCGCGGTGCGACACGTCGCTGCCGGCGCTGGGGCCGTCGCCGGCCGCATGCGTCGCAATGAAGAAGGTGTCGGCCAAGCGCACCAGCGCGGCAGCGCGGGCGTCCAGACGGTCAGACGGTTGTGCGGCCGGTGCCGCAGCGGCAGCCCGGCGCGGCAGCATCTCGCGCCGCTGGATGTACTTCGGGCAATTGCCGAAGCTTTGCAGCACCTGCAGCGTGAAGCCACGCTCGTCGACACCGAGCACTTGCCCGTTGGCGCGGTTGCGCCGCCGCGTCGGCAGCTCGATGCCGAGCAGCCCGAGCGATGCGCCGTCGTGGATCAGCCCCCGCAGCGGGTCGCCTTCGGGCGGCAGCGCATCGATGCGCAGATGGGTCTCGTCGGGCGACGTGACGAAGCCCGCGTCGCTGCCGACGAGCCAGCTTGCCCACGGCTGCCCGCTCGCATCCACGGCGCCGAGCACGACGAAGGGCAGCAGCGGAAAGAACTCGCGATGCTGCTGCGGCATCACGCCGCGGATCACGCGCGGGCCGATCTCGGCCATGCGCTCGCGCGAGCCGGCGCGCGCCTGCACGGCGGCCTCACCGGCGTGAAAGGGCGATTCCAGGTAGGGCCAACCGGGCAACGTCGACATGGCGATCCCTCAAGCGGCCAAGCCGATGCGGCTCGCCGGCATGGGCACGAAGCCCGGCAGCGCCTCGATGCGCGCCAGCCATGCGCGCAGCAGCGGGTAGTCCTGCAGCGAAACGTTGCCCTCGGGCGCGTGCGCCGTGTAGGTGCACATCGCGACGTCGGCAATCGTCGGCTGCGCGCCGGTGAGGAAGGGCGCGCCGGCCAGCGTCTGCTCCACCACGCCGAACAGTGCATGGGCGCGCGCGATCGCGTCCTTCGGATCGAGCGGCCGCTTGAAGAGCTGGATCACGCGCGCTGGCGCCGACGGGGTCGCGCGGAAGCCAGGATTCCGGCGCATAGCGCAGCGCCAAGTAAGTGAGGATCGCGTTCGAATCGGCGAGCACGATGCCGCCGTCGTCGAGCACCGGCACCTGGCCGAAGGCATTGAGCGCGAGGAACTCGGGCTTCTTCTGCTCGCCGCGCGTGAGATCGAGGTCGACCGTCTGGAAGGGCAGGCCCAGCAGGTGGAGGAACAGCTCGACGCGATGGCAGTGGCCCGACAGGGCATAGCGGTACAAGGTGATCGACATGAGGGCCTCCAGGCAATGAATGATGCGATTCTTGGCCGCAACGCCTTTGCAATAAAGACGGGTGTGCGGATTTGACTGCTCCGCTTCTCGCAGTAATCTGCCGGCCATGGACAAGCTCAAGGCCTTGCAGACTTTCACCGCCATCGTCGACCGTGGCAGCCTCACCGCGGCGGCCGATGCGCTCGACTCCTCGCTGCCCGCGGTGGTGCGTACGCTGGCGGCGCTCGAGGCGCAGCTCGGCGTGCGGCTGCTCAACCGCACGACGCGGCGCCTGGCGCTCACCGAAGACGGGCGGCAATACCTGGAGCGCGCGCGCCGCATCCTGGCCGATCTCGACGAGGCCGACCGCGCGCTCGGCACGCAGCAGGATGAGCCGAGCGGCACGCTGAACGTGACGGCGCCGGTGCTGTTCGGCCAGTACCACGTGGCGCCGGCGGCCACGCGCTTTCTGCAGCGCTACCCGAAGATGCGCATCAATCTCGTGCTGCTCGACCGCGTGGTCAACCTGGTGGAGGAGGGGCTCGATGTCGGCGTGCGCATCGGCCACCTGCAGGATTCGACCGTGGTCGCGCAAGGCGTGGGGCGCATCCGCCGCATCGTCGTCGCGAGCCCGGCCTTCCTGCGGCGACACCGCGCGCCGAAGCATCCGCGTGAGCTGATCGGCCAGCCCTGCGTGTACTCCAACGCCACCGATGGCGACCAGTGGCGCTTCGTCGAGGATGGGCGCGCATTCACGGTGCGCGTGCAAGGCCCGCTGGAGTGCAACCTGGCGGCGCCGATGCTCGAGGCCTGCGCCGCAGGGCTCGGCTTCGGGCGCTGCCTCTCGTACCAGGCCGCGCCGCTGCTGCAGGCGAAGAAGCTGCGCATCGTGCTCGCCGACTACGAGGTCGAGCCGTGGCCGGTGAGCCTGACCTACCCGAGCGCGCGCTTGATGCCGTCGCGCGCCAAGGTCTTCATCGAGTGGATGAAGCGGGAACTGAAGGCGGCGGTGTGAGCGTCCAGCGCAGCTTGAGCAGCGCCGCGATCCGCTCGAGCAGGCGCTCGAAGTCCAGCGGCTTGGGGAGGAAGGCGTCGGCCCCGGCGGCCAGGCTCTTCGCCTCGTCGGCGCGCGACGAGATGGCCGACGCGGCGATGATCGGCAGGCTCTGGAAGGCCGGCAGGCTGCGCAGCGCGCGCGTGGCCTGCAGGCCGTCCATGCGCGGCATCACCACGTCCATCAGGATCAGGTCGGGGCGCAGGGCCTGCGCGAACTCGAGCGCCTGCAAGCCGTCGGCGGCCTCGAACATCTCGAAGCCCAGCGGCTCGAGGAAGTGCACCGCCAGCGAGCGGTTGTCGGCCACGTCGTCCACCACCAGGACCTTCTTGCGCGGGCCTTCGTAGCCGGCGATCTGCAGCGCCGCGGGGGCGGCCGCCGCTGGCAGTTGCGCCCGCGGCAGCTCGAGCTCGAAGCTGAAGCAGCTGCCCTGGCCGACGA
>VBDL01000805.1:4502-4729 GCA_005884255.1 Betaproteobacteria bacterium
CGCGGCTGCGGCCATCGCCCACCTGCTCGAAGGGTTGGAAGGCCGTGTCCAGCTCGTGCGCGGCAATGCCCGGGCCGGTGTCCACGATCTCGAAGCGCAGCCGGGTCGACGCGGCGCCCGCGGCCGGCAGCGCCAGCACGCGCAGACGAACCTCGCCCTGCTCGGTGAACTTCACCGCATTGCCCAGCAGGTTGAGCAGCACCTGGCGCAGGCGCCGGTCGTCGAGG
>VBDL01000108.1 GCA_005884255.1 Betaproteobacteria bacterium
TGAAGCAAAAGCTCGCGCGCCATCACGCCGACCCGGACTCGGCCTTCTGGGGCTGGAACGACATCTGGCTCGACCCGGCCTTCAAGGCCTGGAACATCGAAACCGAGCTGGCCACCATCACCTGCCCGATATTGGCCATCCAGGGCGAAGACGACGAGTACGGCACACTGGCGCAGATCGAGCGCATTGCCCACGCCCTCGCGCAAACCCGCTTGCTGGTGCTACCGCGCTGCGGGCATTCTCCGCACCGTGACCAGCCCGAGGCGGTGATCGCCGCCGCGCAACAACAGATAGTTTAGAACTAAACTAACGCACTCATTCTGGAGACTTCGATGAAGCGCATGCCTCGCCTGTCGGCCCCTGCTGCCGCCCTTGCCGCCCTGGCCTTCAGCTCGCTCGCTTCGGCGCAAGGGCAGCCGCCGCTGAAGGTGGGCCTGATGCTGCCCTACACCGGCACCTATGCCGCACTGGGCAACATGATCGAGAGCGGCTTCAAGCTCTACGTGCAGGAGCAAGGCGGCAAGCTCTCTGGCCGCGAGATCCAGTACTTCAAGGTCGACGACGAGAGCGATCCGTCCAAGGCCACCGACAACGTCAACAAGCTGATCCGGCGCGACAACGTCGACGTGCTGGTCGGCACCGTGCACTCCGGCGTGGCGCTGGCCATGGCCAAGGCGGCGAAGGAAAGCAACACGCTGCTCATCGTGCCCAACGCCGGCGCCGATGCGATCACCGGGGCGATGTGCGCGCCCAACATCTTTCGCACTTCGTTCTCCAACTGGCAGCCGGGCTATGCCACCGGCGTGGTCGCCGCGCAGAAGGGCTACAAGCGCGCGATGACCATCACCTGGAACTACGCCGCCGGCAACGAGACGGTGAAGGGCTTCACCGAGGCCTTCGAAAAGGGTGGCGGCAAGGTCATCAAGGATCTGACGCTGCCCTTCCCCAACGTCGAGTTCCAGGCGCTGCTCACCGAGATCGCCGCGCAGAAGCCCGACGTGGTGTTCGCCTTCTTCGCCGGCGGCGGCGCGGTGAAGTTCGTCAAGGACTACGACGCCGCGGGCCTGCGCAAGACCATCCCGCTGTACGGCTCGGGCTTCCTCACCGACGGCACGCTCGAAGCGCAAGGCGCGTCGGCGCAGGGCCTGCCGACCACGCTGCACTATGCCGACAACCTGGAGACGCCGCGCAACGAGGCCTTCCGCAAGAACTTCGCGCTGACCTACAAGGCCAATGCCGACGTCTACGCGGTGCAGGGCTACGACGCGGCGCAGCTGCTCGGCGCCGGCCTCATGGCCGTGAAGGGCGACTTCAAGCAGCGCGACCAGATGCTCTACGCGATGGGCAAGACGGTGATCGGCAGCCCGCGCGGCAAGTTCGCGATGTCCGCCGCGCACAACCCGGTGCAGGACTTCTACCTGCGCGAGGCCAAGGGCGTGAACAACGAATACCGCTCGGTGGCGGTGAAGCAGCTGGCCGACCCGGCCAAGGGCTGCAAGCTGCAGTAGTGCCGGAGTGGATCTCGCCACCTTCCTCGTCCAGTGCCTGAATGCCGTTCAGTACGGCCTGCTGCTGTTCCTCGTCGCCTCAGGGCTGACGCTGATCTTCGGCATCATGGGCGTGATCAACCTCGCCCACGGCAGTTTCTACATGGTGGGCGCCTACCTGGCGTTCGCCATTGCGCCGCTGTTCGGGCAGAACTTCCTCTTGATGCTCGCGGTGGGCGTGCTGCTCGCGGCCGCCTTCGGCTACGCGCTGGAGTGGGCCTTCTACAGCTACCTCTACCAGCGCGAGCATCTGCAGCAGGTGCTGATGACCTATGCGCTGATCCTCGTGTTCGAGGAGCTGCGCTCGCTGCTGGTGGGCAATGACGTGCACGGCGTTGCCGCGCCGCAGTGGCTGTCGGGCAGCATCGAACTCGGCTCGCTGATGAGCTACCCGGTGTACCGGCTGTTCGCATCGGCGGCCTGCATCGTCGTCGCGGTCGCGCTGTACTACGTGGTCAACCGCACCAACCTGGGCATGATGATCCGCGCCGGCGCGAGCAACCGCGACATGGTGCGCGGCCTGGGCATCGACATCCGGCGGCTCTACCGCATCGTGTTCGCCGCCGGTGTCGCACTCGCCGCATTGGCCGGCATGATCGCCGCGCCGATGTCCAGCGTGTATCCCGGCATGGGCAACCACGTGCTGATCATCTGCTTCGTCGTCGTCGTGATCGGCGGCATCGGCTCGATCACCGGCGCGCTGATCGCGTCGCTGCTGGTCGGCGCGGTCGACACTTTCGGCAAGGTGTTCTTCGCCGAGCTGTCGGGCATCGGCGTGTACGTGCTGATGGCAGTGATCCTCGTGTGGCGGCCCGAGGGGCTGATGAAGCGGAGCTATTGATGCGCAAGCTTCCGTCGTGGCTGCTGCCCATGCTGGCCGCCATCGCGCTCGCCGCGCTGCCCGCGGTGCTGACGCCGTATCTGCACGACCTGGTGGTGAAGATCGTGATCCTCGCGATCTTTGCGTTGAGTCTGGAGCTGCTCGCCGGCACCACGGGCCTCGTCAGCTTCGGGCACGCGGCGTTCTACGGGCTGGGTGCCTACACCGCCGCGCTGGCGGCGCCCTGGAGCGATGCGCCATCGCTCTTGTGGCTGCTTCCATTGAGCATTGCCGTGCCGGCGCTCTATGCGCTCTTCGTCGGCGCCTTGAGCCTGCGCACCCGGGGCGTGTACTTCATCATGGTGACGCTGGCGTTCGCGCAGATGGCCTACTTCGTGTTCCACGACACCAAGTTCGGCGGCGGCAGCGATGGCCTGTACCTCACCAACAAGCCGACCTTGAAGGTCGGCAGCCTGCTGCTGCTCGACATCGACCAGCGCCTGCCCTTCTACTACCTCACGCTCGGTGCGCTGGTCTTCACCTATGCGTTGCTCGCGCTGTTGCGACGCTCGCGCTTCGGCCATGCGCTGGCCGGCATCCGCGTCAACGAGCAGCGCATGCGCGCTGCCGGTTTCCGCAGCTACGGCTACAAGCTCGCCGCCTTCGTGATCGCTGGCGCGCTGGCCGGGCTCGCCGGCTTTTTGCTCGCGCTGAAGGATGGTTTCGTCAACCCCGAGCTGCTGTCGTGGCACGAGTCGGGCGCGGTGCTGCTGATGATCATCCTGGGCGGCCTCGGCCACCTGCGCGGCGCGGTGATCGGCGCCGTCGCGTTCGTGTTGCTGAAGGAGGCGCTGTCGACGCAGGCGCTGGTCGGCCCGCTGGCCGAGCACTGGCAGCTCACCTTGGGCGCCACCATCATCGCCTTCGTCGCGCTGCTGCCGCGCGGGCTGATCGGCATCGGGAGCAAGACATGACCGCCCCGCTGCTGAGTTGTTCATTGCTCACGCGCCGCTTCGGCGGGCTGGTGGCCGTCAACGGTGTCACGCTGGACCTGCACGTCGGCGAGGTGCACGCGGTGATCGGCACCAACGGCGCGGGCAAGTCGACCTTGATCAACATGCTGTCGGGCGAGCTGCCATCGTCGGACGGGCACATCGCATTCGCGGCGCAGGACATCACCGCCTGGTCGCAGCCGCAGCGCGCGCGCGCCGGCATCGGCCGCAGCTACCAGCGCACGACGATCTTCCCGGAATTCACGGTGTTCGAGAACTGCCGCCTCACGGCGCAAGCCGCGCGGCCGCGGCCGTGGGCGCTGTGGCAGGCGGCCTCGCAGTGTGCCTACAGCACGCGCGTGGCCTACAACGCACTGGAAGCCGCCGGCCTGACCGAGGATGCGCCGCGGCGTGCCGGCACCTTGAGCCATGGCGGCAAGCGCCAGCTGGAGATTGCGATGTGCCTGGCCACCAAGCCGCGCGTGCTGCTGCTCGACGAGCCGCTGGCCGGCATGGGCGCCGAGGAGACCGAGCGCATGCTGACACTGCTCGAGCGCCTGAAGACGGGCCACGCAATCCTGCTCGTCGAACACGACATGGACGCCGTGTTCCGCGTCGCCGACCGCATCACCGTGATGGTCAACGGCGAGGTCATCGCCAGCGACGCGCCCGAGGCGATCCGCACGAACCGCGAGGTGCAGGTGGCCTATCTCGGCGAGGAAGACATGGACAGCCCCAAGCTCACTGCGTTCGCGGCCCCCGAGGGGCGCTCAATGCCCTTCGGGCGGCCGGGCGGGCATTGACATGCTGCGTGTCGAAGGCCTGAACACCTACTACGGCGACAGCCACATCCTGCGCGGCGTCGACCTCGCCATCGAGGCCGGCCAGTCGGTCGGTCTGCTCGGCCGCAACGGCATGGGCAAGACCACACTGATCCGCTCGGTAATGGGCTACGTCAAGGCGGCCTCCGGACGCGTGCAGTTCGACGGCCGCGACATCGCGGGCTGGCCGCCGGAGAAGGTGGCGCGGCTCGGCGTCGGCTACGTGCCCGAAGGCCGCGGCGTGTTTCCCAACCTGTCGGTGCGCGAGAACCTGGTGATGAGCGAGCGCGCGGGGGTCGACGGAAAGCGCGCGTGGACCTTCGATCGCGTGATGGCCACGTTCCCGCGCCTGGCCGAGCGCCTCTCGCACGGTGGCCAGCAGCTCTCCGGCGGCGAGCAGCAGATGCTGTCGATCGGCCGCGCCCTGATGACCAATCCGCGCCTGCTCATCCTCGACGAGGCCACCGAAGGCTTGGCGCCGCTGATCGTCGCCGAGATCTGGCGCGTGATCGGCGAGATCCGCGCAAGCGGCATCAGCACCTTGATCGTCGACCGCGATTACCGCAAGGTACTGGCGCACACCGAGCGCGCGGTGGTGATGGAGAAGGGCCGCATCGTGCTGGCCGGCGAGTCGGCCGCGCTGGCGCAATCGCACGACGCGCTGGCGCAGTACCTCGGCGTTTGAGGCCTGCGCCACGCAGCCGCCGCTTGTCAAACGCTTCACCCCTCTGACCGAGTCGGCTTGCGGCGCGCACCGCAGCGCCGCTCGCACAATGCCGTCGATGATGAATCGCCGCTTGGCCGCCCAGGCCGCGTTGTTGTCGCTCTGCGCTGTGCGTGCCGCGCCGGCGCGGGCGCAGGACTTTCCCAGCCGCACCGTCACGCTGATCCTGCCTTACCCGCCCGGCGGCGGCGCCGACGTGATCGCGCGGGCCTTGGCCGAGGGGCTGCAGCAGCGCCTGCAGCAGGCGGTGATCGTCGAGCACAGGCCCGGCGCCTCCGGCATCGTCGGCACCCAGGCGGTGGCGAATGCACCCGCCGATGGCCACACCGTGCTGATCACGGTGACGCAGGCGGCGCTGACCAACCAGTTCCTGTTCGACAAGCTGCCCTACGACACGCGGCGCGACTTCGCCTTCATCAGCGAGGTGGTGGCGGCGCCACTGGTGCTGGTGGTCAACGCCGAGCATCCGGCGCGCACGCCGCAGCAGCTGCTGGACTGGGCCGCGCAGCAGCGCGACACGGTGAGCTACGGCTCCTGGGGCGCCGGTTCTTACCCGCACATGGTCGGCGCCTATCTGGCGCGTCAGCGGCAGCTCGAGTTCGTGCACGTGCCCTATCGCGGCGAGGCGCCGATGCTGCAGGAGCTGGCCGCCGCGCGCCTGAGCTTCGCGCTGGCCAGCGTGGCCTCGGTGAAGCCCTTGATCGCCGCGGGCAAGCTGCGCGCGCTGGCCTTGATGGGGCGGCAGCGTCATGCCGCGCTGCCCGAGCTGCCGACCTTCGCCGAGACCGGCATGGTCGACGAGGAATTGCGCGCCGAAGGCTGGCTCGGCCTGATGGTGCCGGCAGCGACACCGGCGCCGGTGGTCCAGCGACTGGAGCGCGAGGTGCAGGCCGTGGCGCGGCAGCCGGAGCTGCAGGCGCGCTTCGCGCCATTGGGCTTTCGCGTCGTCGGCAGCAGCGGCGCGGAATTCCGTCAGCACTACGAGCAGGACCTGCCGGTGTTGCAGCGGCTGGTGAAGGTGTCGGGGGCGCGGGTAAATTGACCCTCCAGGACCCGTGGAAAGGCCAAGGCGAGATGAGCGAGGACACGAAGGTCTGCCCCGTTTGCGGGGAAACGATCAAGGCGGCGGCGATCAAATGCCGGTTCTGCAACACCGATCTGGTCGCCTTCGCGGCTACGAAGGAAGCCGAGACCGAGCAGGCCTTGTTCACCGGCCATCCCGTGGTGATCTACACCTGCTGGCAATGGGTGGCCGTGGTCGTCACGCTCGGCATCGCCTTCCTCGTCTACTGGATCCGGAGCATCTCGACAAGCTACGAGATCACCACCCAGCGGGTTCGCATCGAACGGGGCCTGCTGTCCAAACTCAAGGAGAACGTCGAGCTATTCCGCATCGATCACTTCGATCTGCACAAGCCGCTGGGGATGCGTCTCGTCGGTCAGTGCCTTCTGCACCTGCGCTCGTCGGACCCGAGCTTCCAGACGGTGGTGATCTTTGGCATCCCGAATCTGGAGTCTCTGGCCGACACCTTGCGCGAGTGCTCGCTGCGCGAACGCACGAGAAGACGGGTGACGACCTTCGTTCAAGCATGAACTTCGTGCCCGAGCTGGAACAGGCGATGCGAGCGCGACGACCGTCCGGAGAGCGGTCAAGTCACGGCCGCAGCGACAGCAGCGAGCGAGCTTCGATAACGGTGGCTGGGTGGCGCCCGTAATCGCCGCAGAGATCGGCGATCTGGCGCACGAGCGCGGCATTCGATGGCGCAAGGGTGCCCTTGTCCAGGCGCACGTTGTCCTCGAGGCCGGTACGGCAATGGCCCCCCAGTTCGAGCGACCATCGGGCGAGCGTGAGCTGATCGCGTCCGATGCCGGCGCCGGTCCAGGTCGCGTCGGGTGCGAGCCGCCCGAGCGTCTTCACGTAGAACTCGAACACCTCACGATCCACCGGCATTGCGTTCTTGACGCCCATGACGAACTGAACGTGAAGCGGCTCCACGATGTTGCCCGCTGCGGCAAGGCTCGCCGCCTGGAAGATCATCGACAGGTCGAACGCTTCCACCTCCGGCTTGATGCCGTACTCGAGCATCTGCCCGGCCAGCCATTCGACCAGGTCCGGCGCGTTGTCGTAGACCCGCGTCGGGAAGTTGACCGAGCCGGTGGCGAGCGACGCCATGTCGGGCCGTAGCGAGAGCATGCCGCCGGCCCCCGGTCGACACCTGCGTGATCATGCCGGGGCAGTGCCTGCGGATGCCGTCGAGCACGGCCGCGAAGCGCTCCGGCGCCGAGGTCGGCGACTCGTCGTCGTTGCGCACGTGCAGGTGGACCAGCGTCGCGCCGGCCTCGAAGGCTTCATGGGTCGATTCGACCTGTTCGGCGACCGTGATCGGCACCGCCGGGTTGTCCTTCTTGCGCGGCAGAGAGCCGGTGATCGCGACGGAGATGATGCAGGGCTGGGTCATGTTGCGGATCCTCGGTGGGTGGCGGCGGGCTGCTCTTGCGACGCCATCCGGGCCGGTGCATTGATGGCGCCGTATGCGTCGTAGTCTTCTCGCTGAACCACCTCGAAGAAGAAGCGGTCGGCGAAGGCCTCGGTGTAGGCGTGGAAATAGCGGCCGCCGGTGGCGGACGCGTCGAACAGGATGTCCAGCGCCTGCATGCGGCGCACCAGTGTCTCGTCCAGGCCCATGCGCGCCAGCAGGTCGTCGTAGTAGTTGAGCGAGATCGGCACGAAGCGCACGCCGTTGGCGCGCAGCCGGGCCACCGTCTCGAAGATGTCGTCGCAGCTCAATGCGATGTGGTGCACGCTGCCACCCGCCGGCCCGCTGGCGTGCACCTGGCGCGCGGTGCGCGTGCGCGGGCTGAGCGACACGTTGAGCACCACGCGCAGGCTGCGCTCGGCGTTGGCGAATCCGCTGCTGCGGATGAGGCCGAACGGGTCGGCGAGTTCCAGGCTGTCGCCCGGCTCGAGGCCGAGCACGGCGCGGCTGAACAGCACCCAGGTGTCGAACTGCTCGCTCGCGAGGCCCAACGCGATGTGATCGATGCGCTTGAGGCCGCAGCCGGCGTTCGACGGCGATTGCGCGGCGAAGTCGGCGTCCAGCGCCTCGTCGGCCGACACGAAATGCACCAGTGTGCCGCCCGGCGCGACGATCGCCGGCAGTTCGAGTTCGCTCGGTCCCCGCGGACTGTCGCGCCGCGCCGAGAGCAGCGCAGCGGCGCGATTCGCGGCGCGCAGCGGGTCCGGGGTCGACAGCCCGATCGCACACACCGACGGGCCCTGCTCGTCGAAGCGTGTGCGTGCATCGGAGCCCGGCTGCGCGTTGACGATGAATTGGATGTCGCCCTGCCGGTACAGCGACACCGCCTTCGAGCGATGTCGGCCGGCACGCGCGAATCCCAACTGCTCGAACAGCGCGCCAAGCTGGACCGCAGCCGCTTCGTCGACCGCGAACTCGAGGAAGGCGCAGCCGTCGAGGCGCGCCGCATCAGGCGGATCGAACAGCTCGATGCGCTGCAGCGTCCGGGCCGCCGCGCCGAGAGCCGCATCGTCGCGTGCCTGTTCGAGGCGGCTGCGCACCCGGCTCTCGAGGTACAGCAACGAGCGCATCGCATCGACCGCGGTGCGCCGGTTCGGCGTGGCGCGGAACACGTCGTTGAAGATCTCCAGCGACAGGTTTCCCGCATAGCCCGACAGCAGCACCTGCTCGAAGAAGTTCTCGAGATCGAACTGGCCCTGGCCCGGGAAGTTGCGGTGGTGGCGCGCCCATTGCAGCACGTCCATCGCCATCAGCGGCGCGTCGGCCATCTGCACGAAGAAGATCCGGTTGCCGGGGATGTCGCGGATGCCCGTCGGGTCGTCGCGCAGCGACAGCGTGTGGAAGCTGTCGAGGATCAGCCCCAGGTGCGGGTGATCGGCACGTTCGACGATGTGCCAGGCCTGCGCATACCGGTTGACCCAGCGGCCCCAGGCCAGCGCCTCATAGCCGATGCGCAGGTTGCGCCGTGCCGCGCGTTCGGCGAGTTCGTGCAACTGCGCGGCCGAGCGCTCGGTATCGCCGAGCGACACCGGCGACGTGTTGGAGCAAACCAGCATCAGCGG
>VBDL01000109.1 GCA_005884255.1 Betaproteobacteria bacterium
TCGCGCATCGAGAGCAGCATGCTCAACGGCTCCGGCGATGTGAAAGTGGAAGGCCCGTACTCCGGCGCCGTCTACGCGCAGAACCTCAAGGGCAGCCAGAAGGACACGGCGGGCAACGCGATCGACAGCCAGTGGGTGCCGGTGGACATGGCCGCCGTGCCGGCGCTGATCAGCGAGGACTTCGGCGGCGGCAAGTTCAAGGCGCAGGACGCGCTGGGCAACTATGCCAACCCGGACAAGATCGCCACGCCGGACAACCTGAAGTTCTCCGAGACGCTGCGCACGCTGTTCATCGGCGAGGACAGCAACACCCACGTGAACAACTTCCTGTGGGCCTACAACGTGGATACCAAGGTGCTGAGCCGCCTGCTGTCGTGCCCGGCGGGCGCGGAATCGACGGGTCTGCAGGCCGTCGACGAGATCAACGGCTTCACCTACATCACGAGCAACTTCCAGCATGCGGGCGACTGGGAGCTGACCAATGACAGCTCAGGCACCGTCACCGGGGGCCTGCATGCCAAGGTCTATGCCGCGCTGGATCCACTGGTCAAGGCCAACTACAAGAACAAGCACGGTGCGTCGGTGGGCTACGTCACCGGCATGCCGGTGGCCTGAGGCGGCGGTTCGGTGTTGGCGAAGCTGTCGGCAAACGTGAAGTACAGCGACGCATAGAACACCGACCACAGCGCGATGTTCGCCAGCAGCCCGGCGAACATCGCGACTGCGACGCTGTCCAGCAGCAGGATCGGGATCGTCGCCAGCCAGCTGACGACGACGTTCAGGCCGATCAGCGCGAGCCCGTAGACACCCAAGGCGCCGCGGTTGCGCCAGCAGGCCAGCGTGCTGCTGAACAGCGCCTGGCCCACGCCCTGCTGCGCCCAGTGCACCAGCGCCGGCGCGTGCCAGAAGGGCACCGACAACAGCATCACCAGCACGCTGCCTATGAGGATGGCGCGGTTGATGTCCGGGTCGCGCACGCGCGCCATCAGCTGCTCCACGTCGATCACGCCGGAACCCGGTGCCGTCAGCAGCTTGCCGCCGCTCAACGCGTGGCTCAGCCAGATGATGAGTCCCAGCAGCAGTGCGTAGGCGGCGCACAGCTCGAGCATCGCGATGAGCTGCCGCCTCGGCACCCGGAACGGCTCGATGAAGACCGAGAAGCCTGGCGCCGTGCCGCCGTCGGCGAGGCGGCGCGTGGCGATCATGAAGCCGAGCGAGAGCAGCGGCGGCGAGGCCGCCACCACCACCAGCCCGACCACCGGCAGCAGGCCGGCGACCAGCAGGCCGACGAGCACGAAGGCCATCAGCAGCCAGGCGAAGGACAGCGGCGCGCGCAGGAACACGGCGATGCCGCGCTTGAGCCATTGCGCGCCTTGGCGAGGCGCGACCGTCAACAATTTCATGAGCCGAAGTGCCAGGGAGAAGCCACGCGCTCGCGCAGCACGCGTTCGAAGTGCGCGGGGTCGTGCGCCTTCAGCAGGCTGGCGTCGCGCGGGAGATGGAGGTCCCACAGGCGCGAGATCCAGAAGCGCAGCGCCGCCGCGCGCAGCATGGCCGGCATCAGCCGCACTTCGGCGCCTTCGAGCGGGCGCTCGCGGTGGTAGGCGGCGCAGAAGTGCTCGGCGCGCTCCTCATCGAGCCGCCCGCTGTCGAGGTCGATGCACCAGTCGTTCAGGCACACCGCGATGTCGAACAGGAAGGCATCGACGCCGGCGAAGTAGAAGTCGAAGAAGCCGGTGAGCTTCTCGTGGCCGGGCAGGCCGTCGAACATCACGTTGTCGCGGAACAGGTCGGCGTGGATCGGCCCCTTCGGCAGCCCCTGCAGCGCCGCAGACGCGGCCAGTGCCTGCTGATAGGCGAGTTCGCTGTCGATCAGCGCGAGCTGCTGCGGTGTGAGGAAGGGGCGCACCAGCGGCACCGTCTCGGCCCACCAGGCCACGCCGCGCGGGTTGGGCTGGTGCAGGCCGAAGTCGCGGCCGGCCAGGTGCATGCGCGCGAGCATGGCGCCCACCTGCTCGCAGTGGTGCAGGTCGGGCGCGAGCTGGTGACCGCCGGCCAGCTTGTCGACCACCGCGGCCGGCTTGCCATACAGGCTGTGCAGGATCTCGCCCTCGGCGTCGGCCTGCGGCTCGGGCACCGGGATGCCGCGCAGCGCCAGGTGCTTCATCAGGTGCAGGTAAAACGGCAGCTGCTCGAACGTCAGGCGCTCGAACAGCGTCAGCACGTAGTCGCCGTGCGCGCAGCTGACGAAGTAGTTGGTGTTCTCGATGCCCGACGTGATGCCGCGCAGCTCGCGCAGCTCGCCCAGGCTCAGGCGCCCGACGAGCGCGCGCGCGTCGTCGAACGCGACTTCGGTGAAGACCGCCATGCTTGTCCTGAGGTACCGAAGGGCCGCTAGAACGACATCACGGACCAGACGCGCTGGCCGGCCAGGCCGTTTCGCGTGAGGGGCGTGGAGGTGTCGTGCGCCGCGTCGGCCGGCACGATCTGGTAGGCCGGCGCCCTGCCGCGCTTGGGCTCGACGGTGATGCTCACCGTCTGGCCACGCACGCGCAG
Organism: Betaproteobacteria bacterium; assembly: GCA_005884255.1. Classification (GTDB taxonomy): domain Bacteria; phylum Pseudomonadota; class Gammaproteobacteria; order Burkholderiales; family Burkholderiaceae_C; genus VBDL01. Next base: position 2,557 of record VBDL01000109.1, read on the forward strand.
CTCCTCGATGCGCGCGCCATCGTCCTCGATCACCGTGCGCTGGACCTTGGGCTCCGGCGGCCCGGCCGACCAGGCAGGCGCCGTCGCGACGATCATCACTGCAAGAGGTAACGACAGCTTCATGCGCCCATTGTAGGCAGCCCCGGCGCGTGGTTGTGTCTGTCCGACCATGCTTGCATGGCGTCGTAGGCTAACTCGCGCAGCGACGTTAAGGCGCAAAGCGCCGGCCGGAGACACAATGCGTCGCATGAACGAAAACACCCTGTTGCTCGTCGACGGCTCCAGCTACCTGTACCGCGCCTACCACGCGCTGCCCGATCTGCGCGGCCCCGACGGCTTTCCCACCGGCGCGCTGCACGGCATGGTCGCGATGCTGAAGAAACTGCGCGCCGATGTGGGCGCCGGCCATGCGGCCTGCGTGTTCGACGCCAAGGGCCCGACCTTCCGCGACGAGTGGTACCCGCAGTACAAGGCGCACCGCGCGCCGATGCCCGAAGACCTGGTGAAGCAGATCGAGCCGATCCACGAGGTCGTGAAGCTGCTCGGCTGGCCGATCCTCATGGTGCCCGGCATCGAGGCCGACGACGCGATTGGCACGCTGGCCTGCGTGGCCGCGAAGAGCGGCCACAAAGTGATCATCTCCACCGGCGACAAGGACATGGCGCAGCTGGTCACCGACCGCGTGACGCTGATCAACACGATGAGCAACGAGACGCTCGACGTGCCCGGCGTGCTGGCGAAGTTCGGCGTGCCGCCCGAGCGCATCGTCGACTACCTGAGCCTGATCGGCGACGCGGTGGACAACGTGCCCGGCGTCGAGAAGGTGGGCCCGAAGACGGCGGCGAAGTGGATCGCCGAGCACGGCTCGCTCGATGGCGTGATGGCTGCAGCGGCGTCGATCAAGGGCGTGGCCGGCGAGAACCTGCGCAAGGCGCTCGACTGGCTGCCGCAGGGCAAGCGGCTGGTCACCGTGGTGTGCGACTGCGACCTGTCGGGCCATGTAGTGGGCTGGCCGTCGCTCGACGCGCTGGCGTTGCGCGAGGTAGAGCGCGACGCGCTGCTGGCCTTCTACAACCGCTACGGCTTCAAGACCTGGAAGCGCGAGCTGGAGACGGCGCCCGCCGCGCTGGTGAACGTCGACGCGGCCACGCCGATGACGAGCGACGAGCCGGCGCTGCCGCAGCTCAAGCTCGCGCGCGAGTACGAGACGGTGCTCACGCGCGAAGCGCTGCAGCGCTGGATCGAGCGGTTGCGCGAGGCGGAGATCGTCGCGCTCGACACCGAGACCGATTCGCTGGACCCGATGCGCGCGCAGATCGTCGGCGTCTCCTTCGCGGTCAAGCCGGGCGAGGCGGCGTACATCCCGCTGGCCCACACCTATCCCGGTGCGCCCGACCAGCTGCCGCGCGACGAGGTGCTGGCGGCGCTGAAGCCCTGGCTCGAGGATGAGCTCGCGCTCAAGCTCTGCCAGCACATCAAGTACGACACGCACGTGCTGCTCAACCACGGCATCACGCTGCGCGGCTATGTGCACGACACGCTGCTCGAAAGCTACGTGCTGGAGGCGCACAAGCCGCACAGCCTGGAGTCGCTGGGCGAGCGCCATCTCGGCCGCAAGGGCCTGAGCTACGAGGATGTGTGCGGCAAGGGCGCCAACCAGATCCCGTTCGCGCAGGTCGATCTGCACAAGGCCGCCGAGTACTCCGGCGAAGACAGCGAGATGACGCTGCACGTGCACCAGACGCTGTGGCCGCAGATCGAGGCCGCCGAGGGCCTGCGCTTCGTCTACGAGAAGATCGAGATGCCCACCGGCGTGGTGCTCGCGCGCATCGAGCGCAACGGCGTGCTGATCGATGCCGCGCTGCTCGCTCAGCAAAGCCGCGAGCTCGCCGAGCGCATGGTGGCGCTGGAGCAGGAGGCCTATGGCCTCGCCGGCCAGCCGTTCAACCTCGGCAGCCCGAAGCAGATCGGCGACATCCTGTTCAGCAAGCTCGGCCTGCCGGTGCTGAAGAAGACCTTGAGCGGCGCGCCGTCCACCGACGAAGAGGTGCTGGAGAAGCTGGCCGAGAACTTCCCGCTGCCGGCGAAGATCCTCGAGCACCGCGGGCTGTCCAAGCTCAAGGGCACCTACACCGACAAGCTGCCGCTGATGGTCAACCCGACGACCGGGCGCGTGCACACCACCTACGCGCAGGCGGTGGCGGTGACCGGGCGCCTGGCCAGCAACGACCCGAACCTGCAGAACATTCCGATCCGCACGCCCGAAGGCCGCCGCGTGCGCGAGGCCTTCATCGCGCCGCCGGGCCACTTGATCCTGAGCGCCGACTACTCGCAGATCGAGCTGCGCATCATGGCGCACATCAGCGGCGACGCGGGCCTGACGCGTGCCTTCAGCGAAGGCATCGATGTGCACCGCGCCACGGCCAGCGAGGTGTTCGGCGCCGGCGTCGACGATGTGACGAACGAGCAGCGGCGCTATGCCAAGGTCATCAACTTCGGCCTGATCTACGGCATGAGCGCCTTCGGCCTGGCGAGCAATCTCGGCATCGAGCGCGCCGCGGCCACCGCCTACATCGACCGCTACTTCCAGCGCTACCCGGGTGTGAAGCGCTACATGGACGAGACGCGCTCCAGCGCCAAGGCGCGCGGCTACGTCGAGACGATGTTCGGCCGGCGCATCGCGCTACCGGAGATCAACGGCGGCAATGGCCCGCGGCGCAGCGCGGCGGAGAGGCAGGCGATCAACGCGCCGATGCAGGGCACGGCGGCCGACCTGATCAAGCTCGCGATGATCGCGGTGCAGGACGCGCTGGATCGCGAAGGCCGGGCCACCAAGATGATCATGCAGGTGCATGACGAGCTGGTGTTCGAGGTGCCGGAAGTGGAGCTCGAGTGGGCGCGCGAGGCGGTGCCGCGGCTGATGGCCGGCGTCGCGCAGCTCGCGGTGCCGTTGGTGGCGGAGGTGGGCGTCGGGCCGAACTGGGACAAGGCGCATTGAGCGCCGCGGTCGTCAGCTCACCTTCCACTTGATCGAGCAGCCGACGCTGGGCGTTTGCTCGTCCGGCGCGCGGCCGCTCTGCACCATCGTCTTCATCGCCTCGTACAGCTCACGCTTCATGCCCGGCGCCTCGGCCTGGCGGCCCGAGGCGTCGAGGCGGCCGTAGTACTCGAGCGCGCGCTTGGCGTCGAAGCCGAAGAAGTCCGGTGTGCAGACGGCGCCGTAGGCGCGGGCGACTTGCTGCGACTCGTCGTAGAGGTACGGGAAGTCGAAGCCGTGCGCCTGCGCGAACCGTTTCATGTTGTCGAACGAATCCTCGGGGTAGGTGGCGGCGTCGTTGCTGCTGATCGCCACGGCGCCGACACCCAGGTCGCGCAGTGCGTGCACGTCGCGCACGATGCGATCGAGCACCGCCTTCACGTAGGGGCAGTGGTTGCAGATGAACATCACCACCAGGCCGTTCGGCCCGGCGACATCTGCATACGTCCATGTGCGCCCGTCGGTGCCCGGCAGCGCGAAGTCCGGCGCGGTGCTGCCGCGCTGCAAAGGTGAGGCGTCCACAAGCGGCTCCTGCAGTGGCGTGACAACCAGTCTACGCCGCTACAGGCTCAGCTCCACCACCACCGGCGCGTGGTCGCTCGGCCGCTCGTTCTTGCGCGGCAGCTTGTCGATCGTGCACGCCTTCACCGCCGGGCGGAGCGCGTCACTCACCAGGATGTGGTCGATGCGCAGCCCCTGGTTCTTGCGGAACGCGAGGTTGCGGTAGTCCCACCAGCTCCAGCTCTTGGGCGCCTGCTCGAACAGGCGGAAGGCGTCGTGCATCCCGAGGCCGAGCAGGCCGCGGAAGTGGTCGCGCTCCTCGTCGGTGCAGTGAATCTGCCCCGCCCATTGCACGGGATCGTGCACGTCGCGGTCTTCCGGCGCGATGTTGAAGTCGCCCAGCAGCACCAGCCTCGGATGGCGCTGCAGCTCCAGGCTCAGCCACTCGCGCAGTGCGCGCAGCCACTGCATCTTGTAGGCGAACTTCTCGCTGCCCGGCGCCTGCCCGTTGGGGAAATACGCGCCGACCACGCGCACGCCGT
>VBDL01000110.1 GCA_005884255.1 Betaproteobacteria bacterium
TCGGCGGCGAGCTCAGCATCAGCTCTGCGCCCGGGTACGGCACGCAGCTCGCGCTGTCCGCACCGCTGCTCTAGATCGTGATCGAGCTGCTCGTCGTGGACGACCACACGATCTTCCGATCGGGGCTGCAGCGCCTGCTGCTGGACGAGGGCGACATCCGCGTGGCCGGCGAGGCGCGCAACGGCGCCGACGCCTTGGAGCAGATCCGCCGGCACCGCTTCGACCTCGTGCTGCTGGACACAACCTCGAAGGCCGCAATGGGTTGGACGTCCTGGCCTCGATCCGCGCCGGCTCGGCCACGCTGCCGGTGCGCTGCGCCGCTGGTGCTGGGCCAGCAGCAAGGCCGCGACGAACGGGCGCCGCACCAGCGCCTGACCGTGCGCGAGCACCAGATCATGCTGATGATGCTCAAGGGCATGTCGCTCACCGACATCGGCGCCGAGATACTGATCAGCTGAAGACGGTCAGCACGCACCGCACGAACATCCTCGAGAAGCTCGGCGTGGCGAGCACCGCCGAACTGGTGCTGTACGCCGTGCGGCAAGGCATCATTCACTGAAACCCCTTGTGCCGGTGACGGCCCGCGCGCTGGCTACACTGCCCGGATGGATGTCGAAGCCCCGTCGCGCCCGCCGGCGCACCTTGCCGGCCTGAGCTGGACGAACCGCTTTGCCGCGCTCGGCGAGCGCTTCTACACCCGCTTGAGCGCCGACCCGCTGCCCGACCCGCACTGGGTCGCCGCCAGCGACGACTGCGCCAGGCTGCTCGAGCTGCCGGAAGACTGGATGCGTCGTGGCGAAGCGCTGCAGGTGTTCAGCGGCAACGCGCTGTGGTCCGGCATGCAGACGCTCGCCAGCGTCTACAGCGGCCACCAGTTCGGCGTCTGGGCCGGGCAGCTCGGCGATGGCCGCGCGCTGTGGCTCGGCGAGGTCGACACGGCCGACGGGCCGCAGGAAATCCAGCTCAAGGGCAGCGGCCGCACGCCCTACTCGCGCATGGGCGATGGCCGCGCAGTGCTGCGCTCGTCGATCCGCGAGTTCCTCTGCTCCGAGGCGATGCACCACCTCGGCATCCCGACAACGCGCGCACTGTGCATCACCGGCTCAGGCCTGCCGGTGCGCCGCGAGGAGATCGAGACCGCCGCGGTGTGCACGCGCGTGGCGCCGAGCTTCATCCGCTTCGGCCACTTCGAGCACTTCGCGCACACCGCCGACGACCCCGACGCGCTGCGCCGCCTGGCCGACTTCGTGATCGACGAGCACTACCCGGCCTGCCGCGACGCACCTCAGCCCTACGCCGCGCTGCTGGAAGCGGTGACGCAGCGCACCGCCGAGCTGATGGCGCAGTGGCAGGCAGTGGGCTTCTGCCACGGCGTGATGAACACCGACAACATGTCGATCCTCGGGCTGACGATCGACTACGGCCCCTTCGGCTTCCTCGATGCCTTCGACCCCGGCCACATCTGCAACCATTCCGACGAGCGCGGCCGTTACGCCTACGCGCGCCAGCCCAACGTCGCGTTCTGGAACCTGCATGCGCTGGCGCAAGCGCTGCTGTCGCTCATCGGCGACACCGACGCGGCGCTCGCCGCGGTGGAGCCCTACAAGAGCGTGTTCCCCGCCGCGCTGCTGGCGCAGTTGCGCGCGAAGCTCGGCTTGCGCGACGAACGCGACGAGGATGGCGAGCTCGCCGACGCGCTGCTGCAGCGCATGGCTGCCGATCGTGTCGACTACACGATCGCCTTCCGTCGCCTGGGCGCCTTCGACACCGGCATCGGCGCGCGCAACGACGCACTGCGCGACCTCTTCATCGACCGCGACGCCTTCGACGCGTGGGCCGAGCGTTATGCCGAGCGCCTGCGCGCCGAGGCCGGCAACGATGCCGAGCGCGCCGTGCGCATGAACCGCGCCAATCCGAAGTTCATCTTGCGCAACCATCTGGCCGAAGAGGCGATCCAACAGGCGCGCGCCGGTGATTTCGGCGAAGTGCAGCGGCTGCTGAAAGTTTTGCAGCGCCCCTACGACGAACAACCCGAGTGCTCGGCCTATGCCGACTTCCCGCCCGACTGGGCGCAACACATCGAGGTGTCCTGTTCATCATGAGTCCCAAAACTCCGCATTCGCACGACGATCCGCGCTATTCCGTCCACAAGACGGATGACGAGTGGCGTGCCGAACTCGATCCGATGCAGTACGAAGTGGCGCGCCACGCGGCCACCGAGCGCGCCTTCACGGGCAAGTACTGGGACCACTGGGACGCAGGCCGCTACAACTGCGTCGGCTGCGGCACGCCGCTGTTCGATTCCGGCACCAAGTTCGACGCCGGCTGCGGCTGGCCGAGCTACTACCAGCCGATCAACAGTGAGGTGGTGGAGCGCGTCGTCGACCGCAGCCATGGCATGGTGCGCGTCGAGGTGCGTTGCAACAAGTGCGGCTCCCACCTCGGCCACGTCTTCGAGGACGGGCCGCAGCCCACCGGCGAGCGCTTCTGCATCAATTCGGCCTCCATCGACTTCAAAGGAAAGTAGACTGCGCGCCGAAATGACTGCCCCCACGCTCACTACCGTTCGCTGCCCCCCGCGGGGGCGCTTCTGCGCCCTTGGGGCGGCCCGGCGGCCGCAGAAATGAAGCTGTTCCTCGATTTCCTGCCGATCATCCTGTTCTTCGGCACCTACCAGTTCACCAAGTTCAACAAGGAGTGGGCCGCCGCCTTCGCGACGCAGCACCTGGGCTTCGCGGTCGCCGGCGGCGTGGTCGGCACCGAGGAGGCGCCGGTGATGCTGGCCACCGTGGTGGTGGTGCTGGCCACCTGCGTGCAGGTCGCCTGGCTGAAATCTCAGCGCCGCAAGATCGACCTGATGCTGTGGATCAGCCTCGTGCTGGTGGTGCTGCTCGGCGGCGCGACGGTGTGGTTCCACGACGCGATGTTCATCAAGTGGAAGCCGAGCATCGCGTTCTGGATCATGGGCGGGGTGTTCTGGGTCAGCCGCACGTTCTTCGGCAAGAACATCCTGCGCCTGACGCTCGGCGAGGAACTGCATCTGCCCGACAGCGTCTGGCAGCGCCTGCACTTCGCGTGGATCGCATTCTTCGCGTTGATGGGCCTCGTCAACGTCTGGGTCGCCTACAGCTTCTCCACCGATGTCTGGGCCAATTTCCACACCTTCGGCACGTATGCATTGATGGCCGCATTCGTCGTCTGGCAGGCCTTCTACCTCGGCCCGCACCTGAAGGACGAAGAGCGGCCGCCGGCCTCCAAGGAGCCGTCGGCGTGAGCGCACCATCGACCGTGCAGCGCATCGAAGCGGCCTTGCGTGCCGCCTTCGCGCCCAGCGTGCTCGAGATTCGCGACGACAGCGCGCAGCATGCCGGCCATGCCGGCGCCCGCGAAGGCGGCCACTACACCGTGATACTCGTGAGCGAGCGGTTCGCCGGCCTGAGCCGCGTGGCGCGCCATCGCCTCGTGTATGATTCTTTGGGCCCTTTGATGCGCGCGGGCATCCACGCGCTGGCCATCGAAGCACGCACTCCCGACGAGTGCTAATCCCTCGAACCTCACTCCCACCCCTTCCATGAACATGTCTTTCGCCGCGCGCGTGTCGCTGGCCGCCGCCCTGTTGCTGCCCGTCGCCGCCCTCGCGCAGAACGTCGCCATCGTCAACGGCAAGGCCGTGCCCAAGGCGCGTGTGGACGCGCTGATCTCGCAGGTCGTCAAGTCCGGCCAGCCGCGCACGCCCGAGCTCGAAGAGCAGGCCAAGCAGGAAGTGGTGCTGCGCGAGATCTTCATGCAGGAAGCCGTCAAGCGCGGCATCGCGGCCACGCCCGAGTTCCAGCAGCAGATGGAATTCGCGCGCCAGCAGCTCCTGATCCGCGAGCTGTTCGAGGACTACAAGAAGAAGAACCCGGTCACCGAGGCCGACTCGCACGCCGAGTACGACAAGTTCAAGTCGCAGTCGAGCGGCACCGAATACCACGCCCGCCACATCCTGGTCGAGAAGGAAGACGACGCCAAGGCGCTGATCAAGCAGATCAACGGCGGCGCCAAGTTCGAAGACCTGGCGAAGAAGAACTCCAAGGACCCGGGCTCGGCCGAGAACGGCGGCGACCTCGACTGGGCCAACCCGCAGAGCTACGTGCCCGAGTTCAGCCAGGCCATGATGGCGCTGAAGAAGGGCGAGATGACACAAGCGCCGGTGAAGAGCCAATTCGGCTTCCACATCATCAAGCTGGAAGACACGCGCGACGCGAAGTTCCCGCCGTACGAAGAAGTGAAGCCGCAGATCGAGCAGCGCCTGGCGCAGATGAAGCTCGCCAAGTTCCGCGACGAACTGAAGAGCAAGGCGAAGACAGACTTCAAGTTCACGAACTGAAGCTCCGCTGCCTCATGAAGAAAGCGCCCTGCGGGGCGCTTTTTCTCTTTCTTGCGCAACGGAGCCGTAGGCGACGCTGACTTCGAGCGCAGCCGCCGGGCCGCCCCAAGGCGGAGCGACAGCCCCCTCGGGGGGCGAGGAGCCGCAGGCGACTGGGGGCTGTCGTTTACGCCGCCATCATGCCGTTGTCGACGCGGCCGGCGTCGATCCGTAGCTGCCTGTCGCAGCGCGCGGCGATGCCGCGGTCGTGCGTCACCAGCACGAGCGTCGTGCCGGCCTCGCGGTTGAGTTCGAACATCAGGTCCATCACGCGTTCGCCGGTGGCGAAGTCGAGGCTGCCGGTGGGCTCGTCGGCCAGCAGCACGGCCGGGCGCACGACGAAGGCGCGTGCCAGCGCCACGCGCTGCTGCTCGCCGCCGGAGAGCACGCGCGGATAGTGCCGCAGCCGCTCGCCCAGGCCCACGCGCTGCAGCATCTCGCGCGCCTGCGCGCGCGCGTCGACGTGGCCGAGCAGCTCCAGCGGCAGCATCACGTTTTCCAGCGAGCTGAGGTTGGGCAGCAGCTGGAAGCTCTGGAACACGAAGCTCAGGCGGCGCGCGCGCAACGCAGCGCGTGCGTCCTCGTCGAGCGCGAAGAGGTCCACACCGTCGAGCTTCACGGTGCCGGCGCTCGGCGTATCGAGCCCCGCGATGATGGCCAGCAAGGTGCTCTTGCCGGAGCCCGAGGCGCCGACGATCGCCGCCGACTGCCGCGCTTCGAGCTCGAAGTCGATCTCGTGGAGAATCGTCAGCATGCCGTCGGCGTCGCGCACCTGCTTGCTGACGCGATCGACGGCAATGATGGGTTGGGTCATATGGCTTTCTTCTTCTCGGCTCGCGCCGACACGATGCGCAGGCACTTTACCCTTCCGGCGCTGGCACTGGGCTGCCTCGGGCTCGCCGGATCGATGCCGGCCGCAGCGGCCAAGACGCCGGCCACGGTGCTCGTCGTCGGCGACAGCCTGTCGGCCGAGTATGGCCTGCCCCGCGGCACCGGCTGGGTGGCGCTGCTGGAGCAACGCCTCGCTCATGAGCACATTGCGGCGCACGTCGTCAACGCAAGCATCAGCGGCGACACCACGGCCGGCGGCCGCGCGCGCCTGCGGGCGCTGCTAAAGGCGCACGGCCCGCAGGTGGTGGTGCTCGAGCTCGGCGGCAACGACGCGCTGCGCGGGCTGTCGCTGGCGGCGACGCAGGCCAATCTGGCGGAGATGGCGCGCGAGGCCAAGGCCGCCGGTGCCAGGGTGCTGATCGTCGGCATGCAGATGCCGCCGAACTATGGCCGGCAGTACGGCGAAGAGTTCGTCGCCCTGTTCGCCAAGGTCGCGAAGGACCAGGGCGCGGCGCTGGTGCCCTTCCTCCTCAAGGGCGTGGCCGATGCGCCGAATGCCGATACGCTGTTCCAGCCCGATCGCATCCACCCGCGCGAGGTGGCGCACCCGACGATGCTCGGCAACGTGTGGCCGGTGCTGAAGCCGCTGCTGTAAGGCGCCTCAGTTGTTCTGCTGACGCTGCTCGCGCCGGGCTTCGTTCTTGTCCTTCTCGCGCTCCTTGTGGCGCTCCTGAGCACGCGGCTCGGAGGGCGGCGCCTCGGGCTGGCGTTCGGCGGCCGCCTCGCGACCGCGGCCTTCCGGCGGGCGCGGCGGCACTTGCTTGCGTCCTTCGGGTGCGGGTTGCTGCACCGGTTGCGCCTGCGGCGGCGCGCTATGCACTTGAGGTTGCTGTTGGGCCTGGGGTTGCTGTTGGGGCTGGGCTTGCGGCGGCATGGGCCTTGGCGGCTCGGCACGCGGCGCCTCGCGCTGCGCATCGCGGCCCGCTTCGCGCGGCGCATTGAAGCCGCGCTGCGGCTTGTCGTCGCGTTGCGGCCGTTCCTCTCGCTGCGGCTCGCCACGCGGCGCGCGCGGCACCTGCACCGTCGGCGGCTGCGGCGGGCTCACCGGCGCGGTCGGCCGCTGAGCCGCTGGCGCCTGCGGCGCCGGCGGCACCGGCGCAGGGGGCTGCGGCTGCACGTTGGCCTCGCGCGGCGGCACGGTCGCGCGCTGCCACACGTTTCCGCGGTGCCCACGCTCTTCCTGGTCGCGGCGTTGCTCGCTGCCGCGCCCCGGCGGCGGTGGCACGGCGGCCGCGCCCGGCGCCACGTTGAGCACACGCGGCGCCGGGGCCGTGACCGGCGCCTCATGCTTCACGCTCGACTGCTGCAGCACTTGTTGCACCTCCTGGCCGCGCATCACGGCCGGCGCCACCGGCTTGCGCTCCCGCAGCACATCGGCCGGCACCACGGTCACGGCATTGAACACCTGGCGGTTCACGTACTGCGCCGGCGGGCGCTGCACCGCCTGGTTGATTACCGTGACGTTGGTGACGTGAGTGATGTTGACGTTCTGCACATAGGTCGGGCTGTGGCGGTAGCTCGGCACGTAGACCTCGCGCGGCCCCAGCGGGAACCAGCCCACCGGCGGCGCCGATCGCGAGCCGATCGAGATCGACACGCCCACGCTCGGTCCGCCCACCCAGGCCACCAGCGCCGGCGCGTACACCGGCCGCGC
>VBDL01000807.1 GCA_005884255.1 Betaproteobacteria bacterium
CTTGGGGTGGGATCGAGGTTCCGGTTTCTGTCTACAACCGGATCTGCTGGAGCAGTTCGAGCGCGCGCTGCTGCTTCGTGTTGGGCGTGGTGAGGACCTCGAACGTCGGCGCATCGGGCCCGGCCTTGGGCGTGCGGCAAGTGTTGCGCACGATGGTGGCGAGTTCAGCCAGCAGGGTCGAGAAGCTGTGCGCCGATGTGCCGTCATCCAGCGTGTGGCGGGCCGCTTTTGCCAGCGCCGCCTTGGAGCGCTTGGCCGGTGCGACCGGATCGCGCGTGGCCTTGGACTGCTGGTCAGTGTCGGCGAACATCAGCTCGCGCCAAGCCTCGCGCATGTGCCATTCGACGTAGTAGGCGAGCATGCACAGCAAGATGTGCGCGCGCACCCGATCGGCTGTGCGGTGGTGGATGGGGCGTACCTTCAGATCGATCGTCTTGAGCGAGCGGAACGCGCGCTCGACGTTGGCCAGCGCCTTGTAGTTGCGCACACAGTCGGCCGAGTCCATCTGTGCCAGCGGCACCGAGGTACGGATGATGTAGATGCCGTCCAGTGCCGCCTCGGCGGTGATGCCCTCGAGCTTGCGCGCGAAGCTGAAGGTGTTCTCGCCAATGGCCAGCTCGAAGTGCTTGGCGACCTTGTATTGGTTGATCACCCGGCCCACGCGCAAGCCGATCTCGTCGCGCCCAGCGAGCTTGCCAGCGTCCACCCGCGCCTTGATCTTCTGCAGGTTGGCCTCGGTGGCTGCGAGCAGTTCCTCGCGCTTGTGCGTGCGCAGCTTGGCCAGCTCCGGATTGCGGCACGCCACCAGGCGCTCGCCCGGATAGTCCGGCGAGCTCAGTTCGAGCAGGTTGCGCTCATCGAACAGGTCGAGTTGCAGTTGCCCTTGTTCGACCAGCGCGCGGATCGAGGCACTCCTCAATGCGGTGATCCAGACCACGCCTTGGGTCTCGTTCATCTCGTCGATGGCCTTGTTGGAGATCATGCCGCGGTCGCCCACCATCACCAGTTGCTCGATGCCGAACTCCTCGCGCAGTCGCTTGATCTCTGGCAGCAAGGTCTGGCTGTCGGCGACGTTGCCTTCGTGCACTGACACCGCCACCGGGCAGCCGCGCGCATCGGTGAGCAAGCCGTAGTTGACCTGCAGCATGCCGTGGCGGCCGTCGCGGCTGTAGCCGATCTTGGCCAGCGGACAGGTGCTGCCCTCGAAGTAGCTGGACGACAGGTCGTACAGCACCAGGCCGCCGGCGCTCAAGTGGCGCGCAGCGAGCTTCTTCTGGATCGTGCCCTGGCGCGCCAGCAGCCAGTCCATCGCCGCGTACAGATCGTCCTCGCTCGCATCGGCCACGCCGAAGTCCTCGGCCAGCGTCGTGGTGTGCCACCAGCGGGTGGTGGCTAGCTTGGTGTGCGGTGCCACGATGCGCGAGGCCACCATCGCCAGCACCAGATCACGCTCGCGGCACGGCTTGGAGGCGATCACCGAAGCGAAGCCCAGGCGCTGCAGGGTCAGCGCTACGGCTTGTGCAGGACCATGCGCGCGCGAACGCACGACCTCGAAGGCTTGCCCCAAGGGCACGAAGGTCTCGCCCTGCAGCGATCGACGAATGAGGTCGATCAGCGCGTCGGGCAAATGAGAGAGGTTGCCCAGCGTTTCGTTCTTGACGACGCCGCCTTCGCGGTAACTGCGCCGCAGCAAGTGAGTGCGGTAGACCTGATCCTTGTACTTGCGAGTCGTGGTGACGACGTGGGCAGTTCCAGTGCGGGCAGGCATACAGGGACAACATAGGCGAGATGTTGTCCACATTCAAGAAATTTAGTGACTACACAATCAAGTGTCGATGAGCATGGCAGAGCAACGATTACTCAGTGACGACAATGAGTTGCGCTCGCCGGCCGACTACGCGGCGGCAGGAACTTCGGGCTAGTCGCGAAGCTGAAGAACGAAGCCAAGGTGATCTGAAGTGACTATCGCCGCCAAGCTCACTGCGCTGCGGCCCGCCCCGCCCCCAGCTTCGTCGGCGGCGAGGTCACGAGCTGCGGACGTTCGGCACGCATAGGCGCCCGGGA
>VBDL01000099.1 GCA_005884255.1 Betaproteobacteria bacterium
AGGCGGGTTGTCATCTTGGCTCCTTCACGGCTTTGTCTCGGTGGGCCACCGGTGGTGGACGCACGGGCGGCTCACGCAGCGGCGGCGGCACCTCGTCGGGTGGCGGATCGTCGACTTCGGGCGGCGGCAGGTCCGGCCCCGGAGGCCCCGGCGGCGGCAGCGGCGGACGATGCGGCTCGGGTGGCGGCGGTTCCGTGTGCGCGCGGCACGGCATGTCCTTCGCCAAGCGCCAGGATGGCGCCGGAGTCGGCTCGATGGCTCGCGCGTGCATCGCTCGCAACTGCTTCAGCGGGTTCCGTGTCCGGCAATTCGCGCGCCCGCGCCGTGCGGCCTGGATCTCCGGGGAAGCGGCAAAGAAGACCGCGCCGGCACGCTCCGGCGGCATGTCTTACCGGCGGCGTCCCGGGCAGGGCGCCCGTCAGACCGGCCGGGGACACGGTGCAGCCGAGGCATCCGGATTGCTCGTGATCCGGGTTCCGGTGCCGCGGGGCGCGGCGTCGGTGAAAGACCGCGCATGGAAGCCACCGCGAGTGCCGCGCGCCGCGTGCTGCTGATCGATGACAACCTCGATGCCGTGGAAGCACTGGCGGAACTGCTGCGCCTGTCGGGCCACAACGTGCGCACCGCGGGCGACGGCCCCTCGGCACTGGCGCTGGCCACGCAGTTCGAACCCGAGTTCGTGCTGTGCGACCTCGGCCTGCCCGGCATGAGCGGCTACGAGGTGGCGCTTGCGCTGCGTGCGCTGCCCGGCGTAGCGCGCGCGGTGATCGTCGCGTTGACGGGCCACGGCACCGACGACGACCGCCAACGCAGCGCGAGCGCCGGCTTCGACGTGCACCTGCTCAAGCCCGTCGACCCTACAGTGATCGAAGGCCTGCTCGAAAGGCGCTGAGCAGGCTCGGGTCGACGTCAACGGCCGAGCTGTTGCTCGCTGCCGTGCACCGCATCGATCGCCTGCGCCAGCGTGCTGACCACGCGCTCCGAATCGATCGGCTTGGCCGCGTGCGCGTCGAAGCCTGCGGCCAGTGCGCGCGCGCGGTCCTCGCTGCGCGCGAAGGCCGTGAGCGCCAGCGCGACGACGTGCCCGCGGCCCTCGCGCGCCTCCAGCTCGCGCACGCGGCGCAGGAAGGCATAGCCGTCCTCGTCGGGCATCGCGATGTCGGAGATCAGCGCATCGGGGCGCTCGCGCACATCGGCCTGCGCCAGGTACTTGTAGGCGTGCGACGCGCGGTCGAAGCTGTGCGGCTCGGCCTGCGCCTCGCGCAATATCAGCTCCAGCACCTCGCGCGCATCGTCGTCATCCTCGACCACCACGACGCGCTTGCCGGCCAGCGGGGAGGCGCCGTCCGTCGCCAGCGCGCTGTGCGGCGCCGCGGCGGTGTCGGCGATCGCCGCTGCCGGCAGCTCGATGCTGAAGGTCGCGCCGAGGCCGATGCCGTCGCTGTGCACATCGATGTGCCCGCCGTGCAGGTCCACCAGCTGCTGCGCCAGGCTCAGGCCCAGCCCGAGGCCGCTGTGCGTGCGCGCGCGCGAGCTGTCGGCCTGGCCGAAGCGATGGAAGACGGCGCGCAACTGCCCGGCGTCGAGCCCGATGCCGCTGTCCTTCACCTCGATGGCCATGCCGCTGCCGCGGCGCACGCTGCGCACTTGCACCACGCCCTCCTCGGGCGTGAACTTCACGGCGTTGGCCAGCAGCTTGACCAGGGCCTGGCACAGCCGCAGCGCATCGACCTGCAGCGCGTCGATGCTGGCGTCGTGCTCCACCTCGAGGCTGATGCGCTTGAGATGGGCCGCCGGCCGCACCTGCTCCAGCGCTTCGTCGAGCAGGGTGCCCAGCGGCACCTCGCCGATGGCCAGCCGCAGGTCGCCGCACAGCACGCGCTGGCTGTCCAGCAGGTCGTCGACCAGGCGCGCCTGCGCCTGCGTGTTGCGGTCGATGGCGTCCAGCGCCTTGCGCTGCATCTCGCTCAGCGAGCCGCCGCGGCGCAACACGTGCGCCCAGCCGCGGATCGCGTTCAGCGGCGAGCGCAGCTCGTGCGTGACCACCGCGAGAAACTCGTCCTTGGCCTCGGCCAGCGCCTCGGCCTCCGCGCGTGCCGCGCGCTCTCGCTGCAGGCCCTGCTCGCGCTCCATCTCGCGCTGCTTGCGCTCGGTCACGTCCTCGGCGATGCCGCCCACATGCGAGACGCGGCCGGCCTCGTCGCGCAGCGCGAAGCGGCGATCGCGAATCCAGCGCTGCGTGCCGTCGCGCGCGGCGATGCGGTACTCGCGCACTGCGGGCTCGTCGGCCGCGGCGGCGAAGAAAGGCTCCGGCAGCAGCGATGCGTCTTCGGGCTCGACCGCGCGCCGCCAGTGTCCGGGGTCGGCCAGCAGCGCGTCAGCGCTCACGCCCCACAGCTGCTCGAAGCGAGGGTTGACGTAGAGCAGGCGTTGCCGTGTCAGGTCGGCCAGCCAGAGAACGTCATCGCTGCCCTCGGCGAGGCGCTGGAAGTCCATCTCGCCGGGTCCCGCCGGGGCGCGACCGCGTGTGCGCGCGCCGCCGGAGGCCGCCGCCGGCTTGGGCGTTGCTCCAGCGCGCCGCGGTGGCGCGCTGCCATGTTCGGTGGGGACTGACATCAATCAAGCCTGCTGCGCGAAAGCCGTTGGTGCCAGTTAAGACGCAAACGGCGTGCCCGTGCCGCTGCGCTGCAATGCCCGTGTGCCGCCCAGACTGAGCGGGCATGGGCCCGATGGGCGGGCGGCAGGGCTTACATCGGCTAGAAATCCTTACGTCGCGTGAGAACGCGGGCGGGCGCCGCCGGCCGCCACCCCGGCGGCGGTGCGGTCGGGTCAGTCGAGACTGGTGTCGTCGCCGGATTCGTCACGCTCGCCGCGTTGCGGCTTGTCGCTGCCACCGCCGCTGCGGCGCAGGGCATCCTGCTGGCGCTGCTGCTCGCGCTGTTCCTCGCTCATGTCGCGGCTGGCCTGTCCGCCCTGCTCGCGGCCCATGTTGCGGTTTTCCTCCTGCTGCTGCTCGGGCGTGCGCTTGCCTTGCCGTTGCTTCTGTTGATCGGGGTTCTGACGGGGTTGCTGCTGGGCCATGAGGCGCTCCTTGATCGTCGTGCGGTGTCGCACGAGCCTCGGGCGGCAAGGCCCGTGCCCAGCGCACGCCGTTGCCGGCGAGGCATCGCGCTTGCCCCTTGCTGGTGATCTCTTGTCGTTGAAGGGAGCAGTCATGGCCAAGAGCAGCCTGGTCGGCGTCGATCGCGCACCGGCCATTCCGAAGGGGCGCGACATCGATCTGAAAGGCCCCAGCGATTCGTCCGACAGCGGCAGCGACATCCAGGGCGAACTGGACCTCGGAGCCGACGAGGTCGGCCTGCCGCGCGATCTGGCGCTGCCCATCGAGCACCACGGCGACACCGATGCCGCCGGCACCGGCGAGCGCGGCGCGGCCATGCTCGACGAGCCGGCGCGCGAGGGTGCCGACATCGGTGTGGACCGCATCACCGGCGCGCCCGATGACGCTGATGCCGAGCTGCCGCTCGATGAGCTCGACCTCGAAGGGCTGAGCGAGTTGGCAAGCGGCGGGCCGGAAGACGAGGACGAGGAAGACGAGGACGACGAAGACGACGAGGCCGCAGCCCGGCCTGTCGCGCCGGCGCATAAGCGAGGCGCCAAGCGCTCGCGTTGACGCGCGGGCAGGGGCACGCCGATTGCCTCGGGGCCACCATGTCCTTGGCCGAACTCATCGCCCCCGAGCACGGCGAGCGCACGCACATCGCAGTATTCCGCGCGCTGAGGCTGGGCAACATGCTGTGCGCGACCCCGGCACTGCGTGCGCTGCGCACGGCCTTCCCGCATGCCGACATCGCGCTGGTGGGGCTGCCGTCGACGCGTGATCTGGCATGGCGGCTCACGAGCATCGACCGCTTCATCGAGTTCCCGGGCTACCCCGGCTTGGGGGATGCCGCGGACCTGAGCGCGCTGCCCGACTTCCTGCGCAGCATGCAACGCGAGCAGTTCGACCTGTTGCTGCAGCTGCACGACAGTGGCCGCATCGGCAACCCGCTGGTCGCCAGCTTCGGCGCGCGCCACGTGGCCGGCTTCGTCGAGCCGGACGGCTACTGCGCCGAGCCGGCGCTGCATGCACCGTGGCCCGCCAGTGGCCACGAGATCGAGCGCCTGCTCGGCCTGATGGACCACCTCGGCATCGCGCGCAGCGGCAGCACGCTGGAGTTCCCGTTGCAGGAGGACGATCGCATCGAGCTCGCCGCGCTGTGGCCCGAGGCCTACAGCGGCCGGCCGTATGTGGTGGTTCATGCCGGCGCGCGCCTGGCGTCGCGCCGCTGGCCGGTGGAACGCTTCGCGCGCGTCGCCGAACGGCTGGCCTGGCAGGGCTGCGACCTCGTGCTCAGCGGCAGCGCCGCCGAGGCGGGGCTGGTTGCGCAGCTGCAGGCAGCGATGCGCGCGCCCGCGGTGAACCTCGCCGGCCGCACCACGCTGTGGACGCTCGGTGCGCTGATCGAGCGCGCACACCTGCTGCTATGCAACGACGACGCCGGCGTGTCCCACATCGCCGCGGCGCTGGGCACGCGCAGCATCATCGTCAGCTGCGGCGCCGAGGTGGCACGCTGGGCGCCGCTGGATGCGCAACGCCACACCGTGCTGTGGCAGCCCATGCCGTGCCGGCCCTGCAGCTTTGCGCAGTGCCCCTACGACCACGGCTGCGCCACCGCGATCAGCGCCGACCGCGTGTTCGTGATGACGCAGGACCTCAAGCTGCCGGTGTTTACCGCCGAGCTCGCGAGCTAACCCTTCTTCGGCAGCTTCTGCGCCGCGTCGAGCTGCGCCTTCAGCGTGGGCAAGGTCGCGTTGGCGAACTCGCGCACCTCGGGGCTCTTGGCGGTCTTGCTCGCGCGCTCGAACAGGTCGATGGCGTCGCGGTTCTCCTTCACGCCCACGGTCTGCACGAACTGCTTGTCGAAGTCGGCGCCGGAGGCCTTGCTCAGCTTGTCGATCAGCTTTTGCTTGTCCGACGGCACACCCGTGGGCAGCTCGACGCCGCCCGTGGCGGCCAGCTGGCGCAGCTTGTCGTTCGTCGCGCTGCGCTGGTCGACGAGCATCGCGGCGTAGGACTTCACGGCCGAGTCGCTGGCGTGATCGGCGGCCAGCCGCGCCACCTCGACCTCGAAGGCGCCGGCTTCGGCCGCATCCTTGAGGAAGCTCTTGTCCGCCGCGCTCAGCTGCGCCGGCGGCATGCCCGCGGCCGTTGGGTTCTTCTCGATGATCGAGCCGGGCGAGGCCGCTTCGCCGGTGGCGGTGCGTGTGGGCGCCTCGGGCGAGGTGCTGGTCGCGCCGCTGCTGCGCAGCGTGCCGCTGGCCGACGGGTCGGGCACGTTGCCGCGCTGCGCGTTCTCGGCCGAGCCGGTGATCGGCTTGGCCGGCTCTTCGGGGCGGTTGCAGGCCGACAGCGCCAGCGCAGCCGCCAGCGCGGCGGCCGTCAAGGGAAGGTGTTGCTTCATCTCATTGCTCCACGCGCTTGGGGCGGCCAAGTGGACACCGCGGATCCGGCTGCAGCCGGTCCGCTGGTGTCGCCCCCTAGAGGGGGCGGCCGCAGGCCGTAGGGGGTGGTCCAAATTCATGCCGGAGTGCGGTCACGCAGCTCCTTCACCTGGTCGTGATCGCGCTGCACGCTCAGGCACTGGCGCTCGATCATCGCGCGCAGCTCCTCGGGCAGCGCCTCGTTCTTCAGCGCCTTGCGGTAGTGCGCCAGCGTGTGGTCTTCGCCGCGCTCGCATTCCTCGAGCATCGCGTGGTCGCTGTAGCCGACCAGCGTGCTGCGCACCGCGACCCAGCCGCGGTGCAGCGCGCCGGTGGCGCTGCCGCCCTTGTCGGGCTCGCCGCCGTACTGCACCACATAGGTCTGCAGTTCATTGGCGGCACGCTGGCTGTCCGCCGCGCGCTGCGTGAACAGATTGCGCAGCTCGGGCGACTCCACATGCTTGGCGCAGGCGGTGAAGCCGTACTCCGCGTCCTTGCAGGTTTCGACGAGATCGTTGAGGGTGTCGACGATGTCCTTGTTGGCCATGGTGGGGATCCTTTCGGGAGAGGCAAGTCGGTACAGGTCGCAGCCGGAAGGGCGACGCCCTGGGCTTGCGGGCAGATGGCGTGCCCGTCACCGCGCCTTCGCGCAGGTACATGGCTTGCTTTTCAGGGGCCATGCATTCCTCCGGCACGCACGTCGTCGACGCCACGATGTTCTGGAGCCGCACCGGAGGCGGTGTGCGCCGCTATCTGGAGGCCAAGGACCGCTGGCTGCGCCGCCAGGGCGCGTGGCGCCACACCATTGCCTCCCCGGTGGCCGACCTGCCCGGCATGGCGCGCGTGCCCGCGTTCCCGCTGCCCGGCTCCGGCGGCTACCGCTTGCCGCTCGATCGCGCGACGCTGGCGCGCCGCCTCACCGCGCTGGCGCCCGATGTCATCGAGGCCGGCGATCCGTATCGCCTGGCCTGGGCGGCGCTCGATGCGGCGCACGCGCTCGGCATCCCGGCGCTTGCGTTCTGTCACGCGCGCTTCGCCGAGACGGCCGCACGCGTGGCACGGCGTTACGCCTGTCATCTTTACAGCAAGTTCGACCTCGTGCTCGCACCCAGCGAAGCGATGCGCCGCCACCTGCTGGAGTGGGGCGTGCCGCGCGTGGCGCGCCAGCCGCTGGGCGTCAACGCGCAGCTGTTCCATCCGCGCCGCGCGAGCCGCACGTGGCGCGCGCGGCTGGGCATCGCCGACGACACGCGGCTGCTCGTCTATGCGGGCCGCTTCGCGCCGGAGAAGCACCTCGACGTGCTGATCGAAGCCGTGCAGTGCCTGGGGGCACCGTACCTGCTGCTGCTCATCGGCACCGGGCCGTTGCGGCCGCAGGGCGAGCGCGTGCGCGTGCTGCCGCATCTGCGCGATGCGCGCCAGCTCGCCACCGCGCTGGCCAGCGCAGACGCCTTCGTGCATGCCGGCGACCAGGAGACCTTCGGGCTGTCGGTGCTCGAGGCGATGGCCTGCGGCACGCCGGCGGTGGCGCGCGCGGCCGAGGGCCTGGCGGAGCTGGTGGACGAGCTGGTGGGCATCGGCGTGACGCAGCATGCGTTGTTCGCCGGCGACCTCGCGGCACGCTCGCGCGCCGCGCGCGAGCGTGCCGAGGCGCACGACTGGAGCCGCGTGCTGCCCTTGCTGCTGTCGCACTACCGGCGCCTGCTGAATGCGCCGGCGCGGTCGCTGCGTGCCGACTACGGCGAGCAGAGGTGGGCCGAATGAGCCGCCTGCTTTGCGTGGCAGTGCACGACGTGGCACCGGCCACCTGGGCCGATTGCGAGCGCGTGGTGCAGGCCGTTGCCGAGGTGGCCGATGTGCCGATGAGCCTGCTGGCGGTGCCGCGCTATCACGGCGCGCCGCACTCGCGCGACTTCGAGCACTGGCTGCGCTGGCGCGCGAGCGAGGGCGACGAGCTGGTGCTGCACGGCTACACGCACCTCGACGACGGCACGCCACGCGGCCCGGTCGATCACTGGCGCCGGCATGTCTATACCCAGGGCGAGGGCGAGTTCTGCGCCCTCGACGAGGCCGAGGCGAGCCGGCGGCTGCTCGCCGGTGCGCAGTGGTTCCGCAGCCTCGGGATGCCGTTGCGCGGCTTCGTCGCACCGGCCTGGCTGCTCGGGCGCGGCGGCTGGGCCGCGCTGCGCCGCTTCGGCCTGCGCTACACCTGCACGCTGTCGCACCTGGTGCTGCTGCCCGAGCGGCACACGCTGTTCAGCCAGAGCCTGGTCTACAGCGCGCGCAGCGGGTGGCGGCGTGCCGCGTCCATCGAATGGAACCGCCTGTGCGCCACGGCGCAGGCGCGGCGACCGCTCCTGCGGCTGGAGCTGCATCCGCACGATGTCGACGATGCGCGCATGCGCACGGCGTGGCAGCGGCTGCTCGAGGCCGCGCTGCGCGAACGCACGGCGGTGACGCTGGCCGAGGCGGCGGAGCGATTCAGGCTAGATGAAGCGCAGCGAGCACTCGGCGGTGAAAAGGCCGATCGCCGCGCCGATCACCACGTCGCTCGGGTAGTGCAGGCCAAGCACCACGCGTGACAGCGCGACCAGCGCGGTGAAGCTCCACAGTGGCGCGGCGAGCGACGGGTAGTACGCCGCCAGCACCAGGCTGAAGGCCACGGCGTGCATCGCATGGCCGCTGGGGAAGCTGAACTCGTCGAGCGAGCGCGCGCAGGCGCGGATGCCGGGGCAGCTGACGAAGGGGCGTGGCCGCGCGATGCGGCGCTTGAGCAGCCAGTAGATCTGCAGGTTCACCGCGCCGAGCAGCACGATGTGCAGCGCGCAGCGCCAGCCGCTGGCGCCGCCGCCGAAGGGCAGGCCGAGCACGATGCCGTACCACAGCCAGCCGTCGCCGAGCCAGCTCACCGCCATCAGCAGCAGCACGATGGCCGGCACGCTGCTCGCGCCGTGCAGCCACAGCGCGAGGGCGCGCTCCTGCGCCAGCCAGTGCGCCCAGCGGGTTGGGGCTTCAGACGGCGATAGCGGCCCCGGCGGACGCGGTTTGAACGCCATACAGGGTCTCCGCCAGCGCGAGCTCGAAGCGCCCCAGCACGCTGTCCCAGCGCGCCTTCAGTGCGCTCGCGCGCGCGCTGCCGCGCATCGCGTTGAGCTGCTCGTGCTGCCACGCGATGCTGCAAGCGGCGGCGATGAAGCCGAGCTCATCGCCCGGGCGCACCAGCAGCCCGCTGCCGCAGTCGTCCACATGCTCGGCCGCCGCCGCCATGTCGAAGGCCACCACCGGCAGCCCCGAGGCCAGGGCCTCCAGCGTGACATTGCCGAAGGTCTCGCTCATCGACGGGAAGAGGAACAGGTCGGCCGATGCGTAATGCACGGCCAGCGCCTCGCCGCGCTGCACGCCGACGAACTGCGCATCGGGAAAATCGGCCTGCAGCCGGGCGCGCTGCGGTCCGTCGCCGACCACCACCATCTGCGCGGTGGGCATGCGGCGTCGGATCGCCTCGAAGGCGCACAGCGCGAGGTCCACGTTCTTCTCCGCGGCCAGCCGGCCGACGTACAGCAGCACCGGTGCGCGCCCGCCGGCCTGCCAGTGGCGATGCAGCGGCTCGCTGCGCTTGTCGGGCGAGAACAGCTGCGTGTCGACGCCGCGGCCGACCACCGCCAGGCGCTCGAAATGCGCCAGCTCGAGCTCACGCTTCAGGGCCTGCGTCGGCACGAAGGTGCGGTGCGTCTGGTTGTGAAAACGACGCAGGTAACCATGCACCAGCGGGCACATCCAGCCCAGGCCATAGTAGCGGCTGTACTGGTGGAAGTTGGTGCGGAAGTCCGAGGTCAGCGGTAGCTGCAGCGCCTGCGCCGCATGCACCGCGGCCCAGCCGAGCGGCCCCTGCGTGGCCACGTGCACCAGGCGCGGCATGGTGCGCTTGAAGCGCTCGACGAGCGCGCGGCTGCGCGCCAGCCCGAAGCGCAGGTCCGGGTACATCGGGATCGGGCAGCCCGGCGTGAGCCACTCGGCATCGTCTTCATGCGCCTGTTCGCGAGCCTGCCGCGGGCGGATCAGCTCCACCTCATGGCCGCGCTGGCGCAGGTGCTGCACCGTGCGCTCCACGGTCAGCGCCACGCCGTTGAGTTCCGGCGGGTAGGTCTCTGTGATGTAGGCAATGCGCACTGCAATCCTTCGTCGACGCGGTTCCTTGAGCGAAGGCAATCGACATACCCGGCGCGGCGCCTGTGCGGTGCGACGGTGAAGCTACGTGGTCATCCGGCGCTTCAGCAGCGAGCGCAGGCTCGGCGCCTCGCCGTTGTCGCGCTCGAGGTAGACGCAGGCGCGCCTGAAGCGCCGCGTGCGCTTGCACACCGTGCGCAGCGCCAGCAGCAGCGGCACCGCGATCAGTGCGCCGGCAATGCCCCACATCCAGCCCCACAGCATCACCGACAGGAACACCGACACCGGCGCCAGCCGCAGCCGATGGCCGATCACATAGGGGCTGATGAAGTTGGCCTCGATGCCGTGCAGCAGCAAGAAGGCCGCCGGCGGCGCGAAGAGGGCCGGCTCGATGCCGAACTGCATCGTGCCGGCCAGCAGCAGCATCGCCGCGACCAGCAGCGGCCCGAGATAGGGCACGAAGTTCAGGATCGCCACCACCGTGCCCCAGAGCACCGGGTCGGGCAGACCGATCCATGCCACCGCGATGCCGGTGGCCAGGCCGAGGCCGAGGTTGATGATGGCCTGCGTGCCGAGGAACAGGCCGATCTCGCGCTGCGCCTGGCGGATGCCGCCGAGGATCAGCGCGCGCACGCGCCGCCGCGGCACCGCCTCCACGGTGCGCGACAGCAACCAGTGCTCGGAGGCGAGCAGGAAATACAACAGGATCACCGTCGACACCGCCGACAAGGTGAACGACAGCATCTGCCCGAGCAGCGCGCGCCCGACGCTCAGGCTCTCGCTGGCCAGCTGCGCGCCGAGCGCGTCCGGCTTCGGATCGGGTTTCGGGTCCGCCGCGGCCGCACGGCCCTTGCGCGGCGCAGCGGCCGTCGCCGCGGGCGGCGGGTCGACGGCCACCGCACGGGGGCGCGTCATGCGGCTGAGCACCTCGCCGCGGATGCGGTCCAGCGAATCGACGAGCTCACGCACCGTGTCCGGCGCGCGGTTCCACCACTCGGCGGCCGGGTTGGCCAGGGCCGAGCCGAACAGCACCAGCACGGCGAGCGATGCGGCGACCACCACACCGGCGCCCACCGATTCCGGGATGCCCGCCGCGCGCAGGCGTCGCACCGGCTCGGACAGCACCAGCGTGAACATCGCGGCAACCACCACCGGCAACAGCAGGGGCCGCGCGGCGATCACCAGGAAGATGACCGCAACGCCGAGCAGGCCGAAGCCGACCCACGGCGCGAACCAGGCCGCAGGCACCGGCCGCGCCGCCGGCTCGCCCGAGGGCGCACCCGGGGCTTCGTCGGTGGGGGAACCCATGGCCTTCCTGCAGCAGCTTTCATGCCGGCGGGCACGGCGACTGCCCGCTCAAAGACATGAACCAGCCTCACCAAGCGGACACCTCGGATCCGGCTTCGCCGGTCCGCCGGTGGCGCCCCCTCGAGGGGGCGGCCGCAGGCCGTAGGGGGTGGTCCCTCCTGCGCGACGCCGCGCGGCGCTGGCTCGACGACGGTGGCGCGCAACTCGGCGCCGCGGTGGCCTTCTACGCCGTGTTCGCGATGGCGCCGCTGCTGGTGGTGGCCATCGCGATTGCCGGCGTCGTGTTCGGCGAGGACGCGGCGCGCGGCCACATCGTCGGGCAGATCGAAGGGCTGGTCGGAAGCGACGCCGCCAAGGCGATCGAAGGGCTGGTGCAGTCGGCCTGGCGCCACCCGCACGGCCTGGTGGCCACGCTGCTCGGCGTGGGCAGCCTGCTGATCGGCGCCACCGGCGTGTTCGGCGAACTGCGCAGCGCGCTCAATGCCATCGGCCATGTCAAGGCGAGGAAGTCCGGCCTCGGCACGCTGGTGCGCGCGCGGCTGGTGGCCTTCGCGCTGGTGCTCGGCTTCGGCTTTCTGTCCATTGCGTCGCTGGTGCTCAGCGCGGCGACGGCGGGCCTCGGCGCCTACCTGGGACGGCGCTGGCAGAACGTCGGCGAGGGGCTCGCTGCGGCGCTGGCGCTGCTCGACGTGCTGCTGTCCACCGCCGTGCTGACGCTGGCCTTCGCCGCGCTGCTGCGCTGGCTGCCGGACACGCCGCCGAGCTGGCGCGCGGCGCGCTGGGGCGCGCTGTGCAGCGCGCTGCTGTTCGCCATCGGCAAGCACCTGATCGGGCTGTACCTCGCGCGCGCCGGCGTGGCGTCGGCCTACGGCGCAGCGGGCTCGCTGGTGGTGATCATGCTGTGGGTCTACTACTCGGCGCAGATCCTGCTGTTCGGCGCCGCCTTGGGCGCGTCGCTGGACGGGCGCGGCGCGCGGGGCCCGGGGAGCGCCGGGCCGCCCCAAGCCCCCGGGCAGTCCCCTCGGGGGACCGACCGCGGTACCCCGCGGGCGAGGGGCGCCAGCTAGGCGGCCGCCGATTCGTCGTTCGCCGCCGGCGGGACGACGGCTTGCGCCTTGTCGGCCGCGCCATACGCCTCGAGACGGTTGTACAGCGTCTTCAGGCTGATGCCGAGCATCTTTGCCGCGCTGCGCTTGACGTTGCCGCAGTGCTGCAAGGTGGCCAGCGTCATGCGCCGCTCGACCTCGGCCAGCGTCATGCCCACGTGCAGCACCAGCACGCCGCTGTCTTGCTCGGCCGCCTGCGTCGGCGGCTGCATCGGCTCGATGTCCTCGACCACCTCGTCGGCCAGGATGTAGGCGCGCTGCACGTAGTTCTTCAGCTCGCGCACATTGCCCGGCCAGCTCGTCTCGTGCAGCCGCTTCAGCGCCGCCGGCGAGAAATGCTTCTTCGTGCCTTCGGTGCGGTTGAGCTCCTGCAGGAACGTTTTCGCCAGCAGCTCGATGTCCTGGCCGCGCTCGCGCAGCGAAGGCAGCTGGATCGGGAACACGTTCAGCCGGTGGTACAGGTCCTCGCGCAACTTGCCCTCGGCCACCGCCTTCTCCGGCGGCCGGTTGGTGGCGGCGATGATGCGCACGTCGGTGGGCAGCGCCTGCGTGCTGCCCACGCGCATGAAGGTGTTGGTCTCGAGCACGCGCAGCAGCTTGACCTGCAGCTCCGGCGGCATCTCGGTCATCTCGTCGAGGAAGATCGTGCCGCCCTTGGCCTGCTCGAAGAAGCCCTGGTGCTGGCGATCGGCGCCGGTGAAGCTGCCCTTCTCGTGGCCGAACAACTCGCTCTCGATCAGGTTGGCCGAGATCGCGCCGCAGTTGATCGCGAGGAACGGAAACTTGCGCCGCCGGCTCAGGTCATGCAGCGTGCGCGCGGCCAACTCCTTGCCGGTGCCGGAGTCGCCCAGCAGCAGCACGGTGGCCGAGGTGGGCGCCACGCGCGCGAGCTTGTCGTACAGCGATTGCATCGGCGGCGACGCGCCCACCATGTGGCCGAAGCGCCCGGCCTCGCGCAGATCGGCACGCAGCTCGCCGATCTCGCTCTTGAGCTCGGCGGTCTGCGGCTGGCGGCGCAGGATGGCGAGCAGCCGCTCGATGTCGACCGGCTTCGTGAGGTAGTCGCTGGCGCCGATGCGCACCGCCTCGATGGCGCTGTCCACCGACGCATGGCCGGTGATGACCACGAGCTCCACCTGCGACGGCGCATCGAGGTCGCGTGCGAGGTCGGTGCCGCAGCCATCGGGCAGCTTCAGGTCGGCGAGCAGCACATCCGGCGTCTGCCGCACGAGCTGCGCGCGGGCCTGGCGCAGGCTCTGCGCCGTGGCCACGGTGTAGCCCTCGGCCTGCACCACCTCCGCCATCCAGGCGACGACATCGGCTTCGTCGTCGACGATCAGCGCATGAGGCATGGCGTGTCGCGGTCCGCGTTGCAGAGATCAGGCGTTGCCAGGCGGGTCGCGGGGCCAGCGCCGGGCCGCTCCCAAGCGGCCCCGCGGCCCCCTCGGGGGGCGGCCGCGGTAACTCCGCGGCCGGGGGCACCAATTCACCCCGGCGCCTTCACGACGATGTTGTTGCGCACCATCTTCACGTGCGCCACGCCGCGCGCAATCTCGGCGGCGCGCTGCTTCTCGGCATCGCTGGTCGCGAAGCCGGACAACTCGACCTCACCCTTCAGCGTCTCGACCTTGATGCGCATGGCGCTCACCTGCGGATCCTCGGCAAACTTCGCCTTCACCTGCGTGGTGATCGTCGCATCGTCCACGTAGTCGCCCACCGTGCTCTGCCCGCTGGTGACGGCGCACCCGGGCAGGCTCATCGACAGTGCACCGGTCAGCGCGAGGCTGGCGGCCAGGATCAGTGTCTTCATCTGCAGCTCCTGTGGTGAACGGGAACAGTCCCGGCGCTGGGCCGCCCCGAGCCGGGGCTGACCCCCGCGGGGGGTGGCGCGTATGGTGCGCCGGGGGCGAACAACCAAGGAGGCGTCGCAGCCTGGGCCACCGCGAGGGTGGCGCGACACTTCCCGAGCAGTACCGAGCAAGCAGCGCTCCCGGCCCGGGGGCTTCAGCGCTCGTCGTCGCTCTCGGCGGCGGCTTGCGGCCGCGCTTCGTCGCTCGCCGGCCCGGCGCTGCGCGTGCTCGGCCGAGCACGCACCGGCGCCGCGGGCGCTTCGGCTTCGGCTTGCAGGCCGTGGGCGCGCTGCAACTCGTCGTGTTGCGCACGCATGGCTTCGAGCAGCGCGCTCCAGTCGGCATGCGCTCGCTCGATGCGCGGGAACATCACCTTCTCTTCTTCCTGCACGTGGTGCTTAACGTATTCGGCCAGCACCGTGAACGTGGCCGCGTGCTTCGCATCGTTGGCGTCGAGCTGCTCGAGCTGCTGCATCAGCATCTTGAAGGTCGCGTGCTCGACCTCGGCTTCTTCCATCATGTCCTCGTCGTCGAGCAGCTCGCGTGCGGCGGGGTAGAACAGCTGAGCCTCGAGCTCGGCATGCGCCTTCAGCGCCGCGCAGGTGTGGCGCGCCAGCTCGGCGCAGGCCTTCTCGTCGCGCT
>VBDL01000100.1 GCA_005884255.1 Betaproteobacteria bacterium
AATACCGACGCGCGCATCTTCAGCACCTGCATGGAGCCGCAGCTGGTGTCCATCGCAGGCATCTACCGCACCACCGATACCGCCCTGCCCGCCGACGTGGCGGCCAAGCCGGCGCAGGTGAGGCTCGACGGCGAGAAGTTGCTCGTCGAGCCCTTGAAACTCTGATCTCGAAAGGACCGCAACCGATGGCCAAGATCGTCGTCGTGACCTCCGGCAAAGGGGGCGTGGGCAAGACCACGACCAGTGCCAGTTTCTCGTCGGGCCTCGCGCTGCGCGGCCACAAGACGGCCGTGATCGACTTCGATGTCGGCTTGCGCAACCTCGACCTCATCATGGGTTGCGAGCGCCGCGTCGTGTACGACCTGATCAACGTCATCCACGAAGAGGTCAAACTCACGCAGGCGCTGATCAAAGACAAGCAGTGCGACAACCTCTACGTGCTCGCCGCGTCGCAGACCCGCGACAAGGAGGCGCTGACGCAAGAGGGCGTCGAGCGCGTGCTGCATGAGCTGGCCGAGATGGGCTTCGAGTACATCGTGTGCGATTCGCCGGCCGGCATCGAGACCGGCGCGCTGATGGCGATGCACTACGCCGACGAGGCGCTGGTGGTGACCAACCCCGAGGTCTCGTCGGTGCGCGACTCCGACCGCATCCTCGGCATGCTGGCCTCCAAGACCAAGCGCGCGATCGAGGGCAAGGAGCCGGTCAAGGAGCACCTGCTGATCACGCGCTACAACCCGAACCGCGTCGAGGGCGGGCAGATGCTGTCGCTGCAGGACATCCAGGAGATCCTGCGCATTGAGCTGATCGGCGTAGTCCCCGAGTCGGAGACCGTGCTCGACGCGTCGAACCAGGGGCTGCCGGCGATCCACCTGAAGGGCACCGACGTGTCGGAGTCGTACAAGGACGTGGTCGGCCGCTTCCTCGGCGAGAAGATCCCGCTGCGTTTCACCGATGCGCAGCGCCCGGGCTTCCTCAAGCGCATGTTCGGCGGGAGGTGAGCGGCTTATGTCCCTGCTCTCATTCCTGCTGGGCGAGAAGAAGCGCACGGCGAGCGTCGCCAAGGAGCGGCTGCAGATCATCCTCGCGCACGAGCGCACCGGCCGCGGCGGCAGCCGCCCTGATTACCTGCCGGCGCTGCAGCGCGAGCTGGTGGCGGTGATCTCGAAGTACGTGTCGATCAAGGCCGACGACATCAGGGTGCACCTGGAGCGCCAGGACAACCTCGATGTGCTCGAAGTCAAGATCGAACTACCGGAAGGGACAAAGTAGCTCGGTCGACCAAGCGGACGCCGTGGAACCGGCTTTGCCGGGCCGCTGGCGTTGCCCCCTGAGGGGGAGGCGGCGAAGCCGCTTCGGGGGTGGGTCATTTCACGGCCTCGAGGTCGTCGAAGAAGCCGGACGACACGGGATCGAGCTGGCCGTAATCCGTGGCGTCCGGCTTCTTCGACGACCTCCATACCTGCACCGCGATGCCGGCGGCTTCGAGCACATGCCCGAGGCGCTCGTGGCGCTCGCGCGAGCGCGAGCTCTCGTCGGGCGCGCGCACGTCGATGGCGGCGATCACGCGAGAATGCTCGTCGCAGATGAGCAGGTCGGCGCTGAGGCGGCCGGCGCGATTGAGCCACTCGCCGTAGGACTGCCGCGTGGGCACGCTGATGAAGCGCGACAGCGGCACCTGCGCGAGGACCAGGTGGTTGGGCACCGCGCGGCGCAGCAGCTCATAAGCTTGGCGCTCGGCCTGCGTCATCACGCGCACCGCCTGGGGCGGCCAGGCTTGCACGGTGTCCAGCGCCTCGTTGCTCCGTGAGCGTGAGGCATGGCTTTGGCGCCGCCGCATCCACAGCATGGACAGCAGCAGCAGTACCGAGCCGAACAAGGCAGCGCTTGATGTTGAATCGAGATGGTCCATGGCGCGTGCGTCCGAGGCTTGCAAGGCTAGGGCTTTACGCGCGCGAGGGTCAATCGAACAAGCCGAGGAAGGGGCGGCCTGTGTCCAATCGTTCGCGCGCTTCGCCACTGTGTGGTGTCGAAGTGCTGCGAAAGTAACCAATGGCAACATTGAGTTCATGACGACGATGCTCCTGCTCGCGCCCATGGAAGGGCTGCTCGACCACACGCTGCGCGATGCGTTGACGCGGGTGGGCGGCGTCGACCGCTGCGTCAGCGAATTCATCCGCGTCACCGGCACCTTGCTGCCGGACCGGGTGTTCACGCGCATCGTGCCCGAGTTGCTCAGCAGCGGACGCACGCGCGCCGGCGTGCCGGTGCGGCCGCAGCTGCTCGGTTCCGATGCGGCGTGCCTGGCCGAAAACGCAGGCAGGCTCGCCGAACTCGGTTCGCCCGGCATCGACTTGAATTTCGGCTGTCCGGCGAAGGTGGTGAACCGCCATGGCGGCGGCGCGATGCTGCTGCAGGACCCGGAGCTCGTGCAGCGCATCGTCGCCGCGGTGCGGCGCGCGGTGCCGTCGCACATTCCGGTGTCGGCCAAGATGCGCCTGGGCTACGACGACGATCTGCGCGCCGAAGAATGCGCGCAGGCGATTGCCGATGCCGGCGCCGACGAGCTCGTCGTGCATGCGCGCACCAAGGCGCATGGCTACAAGCCGCCGGCGTATTGGGAGCGCATTGCGGCGATCCGTGCGGTGGTGAACTTGCCGGTCATTGCCAACGGCGAAATCTGGACGCTGCAGGATGCGCAACGTTGCCGCGAGGCTTCGGGCTGCGACGCGCTGATGCTCGGCCGCGGCATGGTCGCCGACCCGGGCCTTGCGTTGGCGATTCGCGGCGAAGCGCGCGGCATCGGCTGGGCCGCGTTGCTGCCGCTGATGGCCGAGTTCTGGCGGCTGGTGGCCACGCGCGTCGAGCCGCGGCATCGCGCCGGGCGGCTGAAGCAGTGGCTGAACTATTTGCGGCGGCGCTATCCGCAGGCGCAGGCCGCATACGATGAGCTGCGCACGATCAATGATCCGCGCGTGATAGGCGAGCGCCTGTTCGCGCGCCAAGAGGGGGATGCATGAAGACCTACGACATCGAGCTGCAACGCATCAAGTCGATGAGCGACGACCACCACGGCCTGATCACGGCGAAGGTCGACGCGGTCGTGGCCACGCGTGCCGAGCGCGGCGACGATGGCTCGCCGACGAGCACGCTGAGCCTCACGGTGGAGAACGCGCGCGTGCTGCTCCTGCTGCTGAAGACGCAGCTCGCCGACATCGACAAGCGCAAGGGGCGCAGTCAGCGCTGAGGGACGTTGGGCCCCCGCTCGCGGAATACCGCGACCGCCCCCCGAGGGGGCGCCGCCTTGCTTGGGGCGGCCCGGCGCGGCGGCGGCCCCGCTTACTTGCCGACGATGCCGAGCAGCTCGACCTCGAACTGCAGCGTCGCATTCGGCGGAATCACGCCGCCGGCGCCGCGCTCGCCATAGGCGATCGATGCAGGACACGTGAGCTTGGCCTTGCCGCCCACCTTCATGCGCTGCACGCCTTCGGTCCAGCACTTGATCACGCGGTTCAGCGGGAACTCCGCCGGCTGGCCGCGCGAGTAGGAGCTGTCGAACTCCTTGCCGCCGGGGAAGGTGCCGCGGTAATGGACCTTCACCGTGTCGGTGGCCGCGGGGCTGGCGCCGGTGCCATCCTTCAGCGAGCGATAGACGAGGCCGCTGTCGGTGATGATGGCGTTGGGTTCTTTCGCGGCGGCCGAAGCGGCATCGCCAGCCTGTGCAGACGCGGTGCCGGCCGCCAGCGCGAAGAGGGCGGCGCAGAGGATCGATTTCAAGACGGAGCTCCCAGGTTGAAGAAGGCGGCAATCATCGCCTACAGAATGCCGGGCAGCAGCGCCTTGACGCTGCGCCGGTAGTCGTCGTAGGCGGCGCCGAAGGTCTCGCACATCCAGCGCTCTTCGAGCTTGAGCTTGCGCCACAGCGCGGCGAAGGCAATCAGCAACGCGAGAACGCCGCGCCATTCGCCCAGCGCCAGCGCGGTGCCGGCAAGCATCAGCAGCAGCCCGGTATAGATCGGGTGGCGCATCCACGCATACGGCCCGCTGCGCACCAGCTCATGGTCTTGCTTGACGGTGACGGTGCCGCTCCAGTTGGCACCCAGGTGCACGCGCGCCCACACGGTGAGCGCCAGGCCGAGCGACGCGATCACCGCGCCAAGCCACGCCGCGGCATCGCCCGCGAAAGGCAGGCTCGCATGCAGTGAAGGCCAAGGCAGTTGCGGTGCGCACAGCAGCCACGCCGCCACCAGCAGCGGTCCGATGTGCGCCGCGCGCGACCACAGCGGCTCGCGCCGCGCAGCGTGCTTGACGCTGACAGCGGCCGCCGCCCAGTACAGCGCCCACACAAGCCACAGGGCAGGTATGAACCAGCTCACTTGGCCCAGGAATCCTTCAGCCCGGTGATCTTGTTGAACACCGGCTTGGCCGCGCTGTGGTCATGGCGATCGGTAACGAAGTAGCCGTGGCGTTCGAACTGGAAATGCTCGTCGGCCTTCGCGGTGGCCAGCGACGGCTCGAGGTAGCCCGTGACGACCCGCTTGCTGTGCGGGTTGAGCAGCTCCTTGAAGTCCTTGCCGCCGGCATCGGGTTGCGCCTCGGTGAACAGCCGGTCATACAGGCGCACCTCGGCGGCCAGCGCGTCGTGCGCACCGACCCAGCTTATCGTGCCCTTGACCTTCACCGCGTCGGCGCCCGGCGTGCCGCTCTTGGTGTCGGGGACGACGGTCGCGAGCACGGCGGTCACATTGCCTTGCGCATCCTTCTCGCAACCCGCGCACTCGACGACCACACCGTACTTCAGCCGCACCTTGTTCCCGGGGAAGAGGCGGAAGAAGCCCTTGGGCGGCGCTTCAGCGAAATCGTCGCGCTCGATCCACACGTCGGGACCGATGCTGAACGAGCGCTGGCCGAGCTCGGGGCGTTGCGGGTGGGCCGGCGCGGCGCAAGGCTCGCGATGCTCGGCGCTGCCGAACACCGAAGCCCAGTTCGTGAGCTTGAGCTTGACGGGGTCGAGCACCGCCATCGCGCGCGCGGCCTTGCCTTCGAGGTCGTCGCGCAAGGCGATGTCCAGATTGGCGTAGTCGATCCAGCCACCCGCTTTGCTGACGCCGGTGCGATCGCAGAACAAGCGGATCGCCTCGGGCGTGTAGCCGCGCCGGCGCAGGCCGACCAGGGTGGGCATGCGCGGGTCGTCCCAGCCGTCGACGATCTTCTCGTCGACCAGCGCCTTGAGCTTGCGCTTGCTGGTGATGACGTAGGTCAGGTTCAGGCGCGCAAACTCGTACTGGTGCGGCAGCGCGAAGGGCTCGGGCAGCTCGGGGCTTCGCAGCGCATGCGCGAGCAGCGGCGTGAACTGTTGCGTGTGCTCGGTGAGCAGCCTGAAGAAGGCGGGCAGGTCTTTCAGCACCGCCTCGCGGTCATGCTCCCAGCGCACGAACAGCGCGCGCATCTCGCCTTCGGCCGCACTGGCGAACAGCTTGTCGGCGAAGTTGTGGCAATGCAGCGCGAATTCCTTGCCGGCCTCGAGGCCGGCGCCGCGCAGCTTCTCGAGCCGGGTCTTGGCACGCGCGAACTCGCGCTCGCGCAGCACCGGCACGCTGCGCTCCAGCGCCCAGTCGTAGAAGGGCCGCTGGTCCTCGAACTCCAGCGTGCAGATGCTGTGTGTGATGTGCTCCAGCGCGTCTTCCACCGGGTGCGCGAAGGTGTACATCGGGTAGATGCACCAGGTATTGCCGGTGTTGTGGTGCTCCGCGTGCTTGATGCGGTAGATGGCCGGGTCGCGCAGGTTGATGTTCGGGTGCCCCATGTCGATCTTCGCGCGCAGCACCATCGAACCGTCGGCGTGCACGCCCGCGCGCATCTCGCGAAAGCGCGCGAGGTTCTGCTGCGGCGTGCGGTTGCGGTAGGGGCTGTCGGTGCCGGGCGTGGCGAAGTCGCCGCGGTTGTGGCGCATCTGCTCGGGCGTCTGCTCGTCGACGTAGGCGTGGCCGTTCTCGATCAGGTACTCGGCCGCGCGATACATGAAGTCGAAGTAGTTGCTGGCGTAGTACAGGTGGTTCTCGCTCGCAAGCTCCCAGCTCCAGCCCAGCCACTTCACGGCATCGAGGATGCCATCGACGTATTCCTGCTCCTCCTTCTCAGGGTTGGTGTCGTCGAAGCGCATGTGGCAGACGCCGCCGTAGTCGCGCGCCAGCCCGAAGTTCACCGTGATGCTCTTCGCGTGGCCCACGTGCAGATAGCCGTTGGGCTCGGGCGGGAAGCGCGTGCGGACCTTCGTGATGCGGCCCTCGGCGAGGTCGCGCTCGATGATCTGGCGCAGGAAGTTGCTGGCCGCCGGGGCCTTGGCGGCGTCGTCGTTCTTCGAGGGTGCAGAGGACATGTGAGTGATTCTAGGGCGCGGTGCTACAGGGCTTTACATCTGCGCGCCATGCCGGGGTCAACGCGGGGGCCGGGCTTCCGCGTTTTGGACACGAAGGAGTGAGTACCATGCGCAAGACCCTGATCCTCACCGCACTGGCCGCCACGGCGGCGCTGGCTGCGCTGCCCGCGCGAGCGGGCGACGTGCAGTGGTCGGTTGGCATCAGCGCGCCAATCGGTTACAGCGGCAGCGTGGGCACCATGATCAGCAGCGGCCCTATCTACGCGCCGGCGCCGGTCTATGTGGCACCGGCCCCCGTGTACTACGCGCCGCCGCCCGTGTACTACGCACCACCGCCGGTGTACTACGCTCCCGCGGCGCGCGCGTATTACGCGCCCCCACCGGTCTATGTGCGCCCCGCGCCGGTGATCTATGGTGCACCCGTTTGGGCACCCGCGCCGTACCGGCATCATCGCCATCACCACCGCGGTTACGACGACGACCGCGGCCGCTACTACGGCCCGATCTCCTGACGAATTGCAACAGCGGTTGTCATCGCGGCTGCAGCTGTCGATGATGACTGTGCCGACCGAGCCTCGTACGCATCGCACGCCCCTCCTGAAGTTGGGGGATGACGCAGCGGCCGACTGAGCCGACGATCGGTGCATCAACAGCTTTACGGATTTCACCGTGTTCGGGTTCCTCAAACGCCGCCGCGCCAAGAGCATTCCGCCGCGCGCAAATACGCCGCCCGGCACCACCGATACGCAATCGCCGCCCGCCGAGCCGGCCGCGGAGCCCGCGGGCCGCAACTGGTACGGCTCATCGCGCGAATTGCACGACGGGCTCTACGTCAATGAAGACGCCAGCGAAGTGACCGTGCCGGTGCCGCTGGATGAGCACGACGAGAAGAAACGGCATTGAGGGCGGTCAAGCGCGCACCCGCTCGATCGCGCGCCCAAGCTCGATCACCGCCATCGCGTAATAGGCCGACCAGTTGTAGCGCGTGATCGCGTAGAAGTTCATCGTGCCTGCCACGTAGCTGGCGGCCGCGTTGTCGCCGTTCTGCAGTTCGATCAGTGCGAGCAGGCCGTCGTAGGCTTGCGCGGCCTCCTCCAGCTTCGCGCCGTGCTCGGCGAACTGCGCCGGCGTGAAGCTGGGCACGATGTCCGGCACCAGCAGCGCCGCGCGATCGGCCACTTCCACTGGCGCGGCCACCTCGAAATGCGTGGGCCGCTCGCGTTGCCAGCCGAACTCGGCGAGGTAGTGAGCGACGCTGCCGATCACGTCGGCCGTGCTGGCGTGCAGGTCGATGTGGCCATCGCCGTCGAAGTCGATCGCGTACTTGTTGTGGGAGCTCGGCATGAATTGCGGCATGCCCATCGCGCCGGCATAGGAGCCGAGCAGCGACAGTGGGTCTACGCTCGCGCGCTGCGCCAGCGCGAGAAGCTCGCCGAGCTCGTCGCGGAAGAAGGCGCTGCGGTCCTTGCGCCCCGGCGGGAAGTCGAAGGCCAGCGTGGCCAGCGCATCGATCACGCGAAAGCGCCCCATCTGCTGGCCGAAGAAGGTCTCGACGCCGATAATGCCGATCACTGCAAAGGGCGGCACGCCGAAGCGATCCTGGGCGAGCGTGAGCCACGCCTCATTGGCAGCCCAGAAGGCCAAGCCGGCGCGCAGCCGCTTCGGTTCGACGAATCGCGCGCGGTAGGCGGCCCAGTTCTTCGCGGTGCCCGGGGGCGGCGGCATGATGAGCTTGGCCACCTGCGGCTGGTAGCGCGCCTGCGCGAGCTGCTCGCGCACCCAGGCGGCATCCAGCCCGCGCGCGGCGGCCAGCTCATCGGCGAAGCGCATCACGTCGTCGCGTGCACCGTAGATGAAGGCCTCGGGCGCGTCGTCGGCGCGCACCTTCTTCTTGCGCACGCGGGCAAGCGCGCCGAGTGCGGGCGAGGCAACCGCTGCCGCGAGCAGCGCACGTCGAAATTGATCCATCGCGCGAGAGCTTAGCCGACGGAGTCAGTCCTACCGGCGCAGGCGCGCCGCCTCCCGCGCAAAGCGCCGCGACCATGCCGCATCGGGCAGGCGCTGCCCGCCGCGCGCATAGCGCAGGCGATCGAGCTCGTCGAGCAGAGCCG